>JAGAFH010000229.1 GCA_017612755.1 Clostridiales bacterium | reverse complement strand
TGTTCGTCCTCACATCACCGCCCTGGATGAGGGATTTGATGTTCCATTCGTACTTCTCAAGTCTTTTGGAGAGCATCGCCATGGCACCGCTGGTCTTGATGATGCCCGGTATCATGATAAGCGCCGAGATCTGAACTCCTGTACCCACGTTCTTTATATCGGAAGTAAGGAAACCTCTCTTCTCACTGAAAGCTACGGGCATCCTCTTTTCGAACTCGACTGCGATCTCTTCCGCCCTTTTATATGTGCTCTTTATGTCACTTCCGGAGGAAAGGGATCTGACGTTTATATGATCCTTTCCGTTGATCTGGACACAGAGGCCTTCTTCCTTTCCGAGAAGGATAGCCGTCTTGCTTTCCGGCTGCATCAAGTTGATATCGGCATAGTAGTTGTTGAAAAGATCCGCCTTTGCCGTCTCATCCAGTTCATCTGCCCTTATGAAGCCGAGTCCCAGTTCGGAAGCCACCTGTCTTGCCATTCCGATCACGTTTTCCCTGTCATCCTTTGTCATCTTTACCGGGAAGGAAAAACCTTTTATGTTCCTTGAGATATTTACCTGGGATGCAAGTATCACTTCGTTGTGCTCATCCTGCTTCTCATACCACATATTATTTTCCCTCCTTTCTCGACTTAAGTTCATCTCTGAACCTGGCGGCCAGATCGTAGTCTTCCTTCTCTGCTGCCAGCTTCATGGCCTCCTCCAGATCGCTGTCTGATATCATGCCAAGATCCGCCTTTTTGATCCTCTCCAGAAGATCTTTCTTTGTAGGTTCCTTGGGAGACTTAGGCGCTGACTTGGGGGCTGCCTTTGCTTTGGGCGTCTTCTCACCGGGGCCTTCGGCTGCCGGTCCGTCCATCTTAAGCTCTACGCCTTCACCCGGGGCCCTGCCCTTGTATTCGCTGCTGCCCTGGCTCTTCAGGATCCTCTTGAGGACCGTCTCGTTAAATACGTTATAGCACTCTATACAGCCCACCTGTCCCGATGTCTCCACATCCCGGAGGGTGGTACCGCACTTGGGACATCTGATCTTTGTATTTGCAAACTCAAGATCGGGACCTGCTGACATAAATGCATTTGTCAGCTCATCCAGCATGGGGAAGGCCTGTCCCAGAAGTGAAGCCTCGCTCATAAGCGTAGTATCCACCCGGAGTTCCCGGGCGCATCTCTCGCATATGGTCACGCCGTTTAATCTTATTATCCTGTTGCCGTCAATAGGACCGCCGCATCTTTCACATCTCATATCTTTTACTCTCCTTTTCAGTTGTCCAGCATCAGTCCCAGCATGGCATTTTTAAATATGTCTGCCCGGACTACGGATCTTATATCAGTGTCGACTTTTGCCAGGGCCCTGTCGGATACTGCCGCCATGACCGCTGTCCCCTCTCTGGCGCTGATGGCTCCTCCGGCTACAGTATTAGCCAGGAGTATCTTCGCCTGCTGCTGTGTCAGATCGTCACCTACGGAGTCGATAACGCTCTTTATGTAGTCTCTCTTGCTCAAAGGCTGGACCCTTGTGATAGTGATCTGGCCTCCTCCGCCACGCCGGCTCTCAACGATATATCCGTTACCGCTGGAAAATCTCGTAGAAAGAACATAAGTGACCTGGGAAGGAACGCAGTTCGCCTTCTCCGCCAGCATACTTCTGCTGATGGTGGCACAGCCGTTGTTTTCATCGATCATTTCTTTGATCATCATCTCTATGACATCTACAAGTCTGGCCAACGATCTCACCTCCGTTTTTGACTTTGACTTTCTTTGACTAACTGTATTATCGTACTGTATTTCCTGTTTGTCAACAACTTTTTGACTTTTTTTGACTTTGATTTCCGGAAAAGGGATTATATAATCATCTTATGGCTTACGTATTCTATGGACATGAGGACGCAGACGTCCATTCTGAAAGCAGTATCTACCCGGGGATAGAGACTCCCTATGACCTTTATGATGCCCTGTCGGATATCTGGTGCGCAGATACATGCGCTCCCAGGATGAGGCACGAATGGACAAAGGAGAACAGGACCTTGGGCCAGTGCTCCATCACGGCTTTCCTCTGTCAGGATATCTTCGGAGGAGATGTAAGGGGGATCTTAAGACCCGGCGGGAACTACCATTGCTTTAATGTGGTAGACGGCCATGTTTTCGATCTTACCAGTGAACAGTTCGGCGATGAGGTGCTGGATTATTCCGATGCGCCCCTGCAGTCCCGGGAAGTCCATTTTGCAAAAGAAGAAAAGCGCCTCCGCTATGAACAGCTGAAGGCGCTCCTTAAAGAACACTGTAACTGATCCCTTATTTGTGATAGAGCTTCTTTGTCTCGTAGTTGGGCTCACAGGTGATGTTGATGCCCAGCTTATGAAGAATGTTCACGTCTACGCTTGAAAGGATAGTAGTAGAGTGGGCATCGATATTTGCCAGCTTTCCGATCTGCTGCATACAGAGCTCGGCCACAGGATTTGTCTGGGCTGAGATAGTAAGGGCGATAAGCGTCTCGTCCGTATGAAGTCTGGGATTATGGTTGCCCATGTGGTTTACCTTAAGATCCTGGATAGGCTCGATAACGTTGGGAGAGATAAGAGGTATCTCATGATCAACGCCTGCAAGGACCTTAAGCGCGTTGAGAAGGCAGGCGGATGCGGGACCCAGAAGATCCGTTGTCTTACCTGTTACGATCCTTCCGTCGGGAAGTTCCATTGCAACAGCAGGACCGTTTGTCTGGTCCGCTCTTACAAGGGCAGCTCCGATGACCCTTCTGTCAGATGTATCGATGCCGCTCTTGCTCATGATCATCTCAAGTTTTGTCACATCAGAACCGTCAGATAATCCCTGCCTCGTAGCCACCTTGGCAAGGTAGAACCTTCTGATGATCTCCTGGCGGCTGGCCTCCTGACATGCCTCGTCGTCAATGATGGCAAAACCTGCCATATTTACGCCCATATCCGTAGGGGACTTGTAGGGTGACTCTCCGTATATCTTGTCGAAGATGGCATTTACAACCGGGAAGATCTCCACATCCCTGTTGTAGTTGACCGTTGTCTTTCCGTAAGCTTCAAGGTGGAAAGGGTCGATCATGTTGACGTCGTTAAGGTCTGCCGTAGCCGCCTCATAAGCAACATTGACCGGATGGGAAAGAGGAATGCTCCAGATAGGGAATGTCTCAAACTTGGCATAACCTGCCTTGATACCCCTCTTGTTCTCGTGATAGAGCTGGGAAAGGCATGTGGCCATCTTTCCGGATCCGGGTCCGGGAGCCGTTACGACTACCAGGGAATGGGTAGTCTCGATATAATCATTCTTTCCGTATCCGTCATCACTTACGATCAGAGGGATATTGGAAGGATATCCTGCGATGGGATAGTGCTTGTAGACCTTAACTCCCAGTTGGTGAAGTCTCTGTTCGAACTTCTCCGCCAGAGGCTGGCCCGTGAACTGGGTGATACATACGCTTCCCACATAAAGACCAAACTCGGTGAAAGCGTCTATGAGACGGAGGACATCCTGATCATAAGTAATACCCAGATCTCCTCTTCTCTTACTCTTCTCAATGGCATCTGCATTGATGGCGATGACTATCTCCGCATCGGCTTTGAGCTGCATGAGCATCCTGATCTTACTGTCGGGTTCAAATCCGGGAAGGACCCTTGATGCGTGGTAATCGTCAAAGAGCTTTCCTCCAAACTCAAGATAGAGCTTTCCCCCGAACTGGTCTATCCTGTCCCTGATCCTCTGGGACTGAAGATCCGCATACTTGTCGCTGTCAAAACCCTTTTTAAACATATATCCTTTTAACCTTCCTTTTCAGCCCTTAAAGGCTTCATTACATATACTTTATTACCCCTGGGGGCCTTATCGATATTGATGATGGAATCCTTTTCGCAGATATCTTCCTTATCGAAGAGCTTTGTGAACTTGTTTACGCCCGAGATCACGTCATAACCGAAAGTCCTGCCGCTATAGTGCATGGGAATTGTGATCTTAGGCTTGATGATATCCACATATTCTTTGGCCTGCTTAGCATCGATGGTAAAAAATCCTCCCACCGGGATCATGAGGATATCGCATCCTTTGATGAGCTCCATCTCCTCATCAGTCAGCATGCATCCTATATCTCCCATATGGACGATCTTCATATCATCCACATCGATGACTATCACATTGTTCTGGCCTCTCAGAGCCCCTTCCCGGTCGTCATGGAACGTAGGGATAAAGCTGACCATAAAAGGCGTATCCGCTCTGGTCTCGGATAGCTTTATCTCATTAAGGCCGAAATGGTCGTCGTGCCTGTGGGAAGGCACTACCTGGTTGGCCGTTTCCTTAAGGGGATAAAGGCCGGGGACCGAATCTGTCTTATAGGGGTCGAGGATAAGGGCGAAACCGTCCTTGATGATCTTGAAGCACGAATGACCGAGATATGTGATTTCCATTAGATCCACCTCAAATTCATAATAGAAAGATTATACAACAACATGGGCCGTAATGAGCAAAAAACTTCCTGATATATCAGGCATCTTTATGCTTCATGGCAGGAAGGTTAAAGAACCCGAAAACAGCCTCTATTACCATTCCTATTCCGATCCAGATCATCAGACCGTTAGTAAACTCAAAGGGGTTGATGATAACAAATACGCCCAGTGCGATAGCCAGGACCGCCACGAGAAGGGAGATCCACCATATCTGTCTGTGGTGTCTTATGATGAATATGGCCTGATGGATATGGGCGAGACCCACGGCTATGATGATGACGCCGAAGATTATACCGAAAAAGCCCACCAGCCAGGAGGGGGATATGAGAAGCCAGATGCCGGCAAGGGCAGCGATTATTCCCGCGATAAGACTGACTACATCCGTAAAGCCTCTGTTCTTGGCGAAAAGGAACACTACCACCTCAAAGACAGCCATTGCGATAAGGACTATACCGATGGCCATGACAAGCATTTCAGATGACTCCTTAGGCCAGGCGATAAATGCCACACCCAGAAGCAATATAACGATATTCGTGATGATCATATTATTCCTGATCGACTTGATACTGCTCTCATCCATATAAAGGCCCTCCCGCATCGTTTTCTACTGAAGATATTAACAGTGATCTGCCTTTCAGTAAAGAAGACCCTGATGATATCAGAGTCCTCTTTCCTTAAGATTGCTTACAAGCTGTACATATGTCTCTCTTACGTCAAATCCGTCGATATTTTCCCGGTTAAGGTCGATCATATCTCCGTGGGTTATTCCCCTCTTTTTCCGGGGTGCGACGGTGATGAAATCCTCACCCCACTTCATGGCTGGCAGTGATACGAGTCCGTCGTTTGGTCCGTCGAAATAATTGACCAGATGATAGGAAAGGTTAAGGGGGAATCTTCCTCCTGCCGCGCTTACAGACTTGGATCCTACGCTCTGGTAGAAAACACCGGGATCGTCAGGACATGACTCATTAAAGCCCGAACATGCGGTATGGGTAAGATCTGTTACCGCCGCGATAAAGTCGGGGTTCTTGTCACCCACTTTACGGAGGGCAGCATTATACTGGGCCGCCACCGTATCCTTTAATTTCTGGGGCGCCTTGTTCAGAAGATAATCCGCAAACTGGCATCCCCGGTGGGGCGTGTTTATGGTAGTAAGTGATGCCACATAAGGAGCTGCTCCCCACTTGGTGATAGCGCATCTCGAATCCAGGCCACCCTTACTGTGGGCGATTATATTCACCTTGCCGCAGCCGGTCTCGTCTACGATCTCTTTTATCCTGTCTGCCAGTTCTTTTCCGCTGTCTTCCACAGATGCGGCTGACTGCTGGTTTCCGTAGTATACAGTTGCGCCGTTGGCGATAAGATCATCCGGCACCCTTCCCCAGTAATTAAAGAACTTAAAGTCCCTGAAGAAGACTCCGTGGACCATGAGAAGAGGATACTTTGTAGCGCAGATCCTGTCGGCTTCACGGCTCTTGTTGAGCTTATATCTGGCATCCTCTTCCTTATATTCCCTGGAGGTAACGTTTATGATCTTTCCCAGAGCAATGAAGTGGGCGATGGGGATCATTCCGCAGAGGATACCTATGAGCCTCCACTTAAGTCCCAGCTGCTTGGAAGATATATAGACCCTGATTATTCCGTTCCAGAAGATAATATTTCCGGCAACTACGGCGATGATGATCTCAGCCAGTACCGCGTCGTTCCAGTAGTCCCTCTCACCCATCATTCCGCAGTAGACGATGAGATAGGAAGAAAGGGCGATGACGTCACAGATGAAAGTGATCAGAAATCCTACAAGGAGAACGACGCCCCTCTGGATCTTCTTTGTCTTCTTCTGGGGAAACTTCCTGAAGGAAGGAACAAAGATAAAGAAAGAAAAAATAACAAATCCGGTCAGGGATACCGGGACGATGTAGTCGAACATTCCCAGTACGTCCAGGATCAGCGCGATATTCGAATAGATAACAAAGACTATGAACGAAAGGATCATCCGACAACCACCATAAATACACCGAATACGATAACGGCAACAGCGATCATGACAGAGAATGCGGACTTGGATCTCATCTGCTTAATGTCGAAAAAGCGGTTGGGATCCTCCTCATCTATATGAAGCTCTCTTATCTCTCCCACCATAGGATGGGCACCTGATGAATAAAGGCCTTCCATGACCTCATATTCCCTTCCGGAATATGTGAACTGATATACCGGACGGTATGTGCGTGTACGGTGGCCCCGGCTGGATCTTGAATAGCTTACATCTACGCGGATGACCGTAGCTTCAACAGTCTCGGTATACTTCTTCCGGACATAAGAGGAGTAAACAAAGGGATATATCATCGCAAACAACCCTATAACGATCATTACCACACCATATCCTTTGGCTCCCATACTCTCCTTTAGATCAGGGAAAAACTTCCCTACAACAGAAAAGAAGATCATGGCGGCGCCGGCTATAACTGCGATTACGGGAAGCATCTGATTGTTTCTGGTCCTTCTGAGGAATGTGATACCCGTTCCCAGAAAAAGAAGTCCCACCAGGATCCCGAGAAGCCACTGGGCTCCGGGGATAGCCGATACTATTCCGATAACAAAAAGGAAACCAAAGAATCCGCCTACTACGATGATCAGCTGTTTCCAGGATGTGATCGTTCCTTTGTTGTTGGCGAAAGCCTCATCTCTGTCTTCCCTGTCAAATCTGTCTTCACTCATCTTACTATCCTCTTTATGCTCCCAGAATATTCCTGGCATTCTCTACCCTCTCCTTGGTTGGCGGGTCGATGCCCTCCAGTTCGTAAGGGATACCAAGTGTCTGCCACTTATGGACGCCAAGTGTATGATAAGGCAAAACTTCCACTTTTTCCACAGTCTTCAATGTGTCTATGAACTCCCGGAGCCTGATAAGATATTCATCCTTATCGTTCCTTTCGGGAACCAGCACATGTCTTATCCACATCTTTATCCCCATGTCGGAAAGGGTCCTTGCCAGATCCAGGATATTGTCATTAGGTCTCTTTGTCAGGATCTTATGTCCTTCAGGATCTATATGCTTGATATCCAGCATCACAAGATCAGTATATTTCATGAGCTCAAGGAACTTGGAATAGTAAGGTTCTTCTTTTGTAAAAGGACTGCCCGAAGTATCGATACAGGTGTTGATGCCCATATCTTTGGCCTTCTTAAAGAGTTCCAGAAGGAAATCGATCTGAAGGAGAGGCTCACCTCCGCTGACGGTAATACCGCCCAGATCTCCCCAGTAGGGCTTATATCTGACAGCCTTGGCAAGGAGTTCATCGGCCGTGGCCTCTTTGCCCTCATCCATCTTCCAGGTGTCCGGGTTATGGCAGAACTGGCATCTCATGGGACAACCTGCCAGAAAGATGATATATCTGACTCCGGGGCCGTCTACCGAACCGAAACTCTCAACTGAATGAACATATCCTTTTACCATATATAACTCCTAATAAAGAAGCGGCTGTCCAACCGGACAGCCGCCCCGCTTTCTCAATGATTATATCAGCAAGATCACATTCTGTCGTGGCATGTTCTTGCGATAACGTCGCGCTGCTGCTCCTTTGTAAGGTCGATGAACTTAACAGCATATCCGGATACACGGATAGTGAAGTTAGCGTACTCTTCCTTCTCGGGATGCTCCATAGCGTCGATGAGCTTCTCTGTACCGAAGACGTTAACGTTGAGGTGATGTGCGCCCTGTGCGAAGTAACCGTCCATAACGCTTACAAGGTTGTTGACCTGCTCTTCCTCTGTGTGTCCGATAGCACCGGGATTGATGGTCTGTGTATTTGAGATACCATCGAGAGCCCAGACGTAAGGGATCTTAGCAACGGAGTTAAGAGAAGCAACGAGACCGTTCTGCTCTGCGCCGTATGCAGGGTTAGCTCCGGGAGAAAGAGGCTCGCCGGCCTTTCTGCCGTTAGGTGTTGAACCTGTCTTCTTACCGTATACAACGTTGGATGTGATGGTAAGGATAGATGTTGTAGGCTCAGCATTTCTGTATGTGTGGTGCTTCTTGACCTTCTTGATGAATGTATCGAGGAGCCATACGCCGATCTCATCAGCTCTGTCGTCGTCGTTACCGTATCTGGGGAAGTCACCCTCTGTCTCGTAATCAACTACGATGCCGTTCTCGTCACGGATAGTCTTAACCTTTGCGTACTTGATAGCGGAAAGGGAATCGATAACGTGTGAGAAACCTGCGATACCTGTAGCGAATGTACGACGTACGTTTGTATCGATGAGAGCAAGCTCAGCTGCTTCATAGTAGTACTTATCGTGCATGTACTGGATGAGGTTAAGGCAGTTAACATAGAGATCAACGAGCCAGTCGAGCATTACGTCATACTTCTTCATTACCTCATCATAGTCAAGGTACTCGGATGTGATAGGAGCGTAAGCGGGAGCAACCTGTGTCTTCTCAAGCTCGTCAACACCACCGTTGATAGCGTACAGGAGGCACTTTGCAAGGTTGGCACGTGCGCCGAAGAACTGCATCTCCTTACCTGTCTGTGTAGCAGATACGCAGCAGCAGATGGAGTAATCATCGCCCCATACAGGTCTCATGATGTCATCATTCTCGTACTGAACGGAAGATGTAACGATAGAGATGTGAGCTGCATACTTTCTGAAGTTTGTAGGAAGTCTCTTACTGTAGAGGATAGTAAGGTTGGGCTCAGGTGCGGGACCCATGTTCTCAAGAGTATGAAGGAAACGGTAGTCGTTCTTTGTAACCATGGAACGTCCGTCGGATCCGAGACCGCCGACCTCAAGTGTAGCCCATACGGGGTCACCGGAGAAGAGCTCGTTGTAGGAAGGGATACGTGCGAACTTAACCATACGGAGCTTCATTACGAAATGGTCGATGAGCTCCTGTGCTTCCTTCTCTGTAAGGGAACCGTTCTTGATATCTCTGTCGATATAGATGTCGAGGAATGTGGATACACGGCCTACGGACATTGCAGCACCATTCTGTGTCTTGATAGCTGCAAGGTAACCGAAGTACAGCCACTGAACAGCTTCCTTGGCATTCTTGGCGGGAGCGGAGATGTCGTAACCATAGGACTGGGCCATGACCTTCATCTGCTTGAGAGCCTTGATCTGCATAGCAAGCTCTTCTCTCTGACGGATAACTTCGTCCAGCATTGTGCCGTCGCCGCAGTTAGCAAGATCTTCCTGCTTCTTCTCGATAAGGAAATCGATTCCGTAAAGAGCGACTCTTCTGTAGTCACCTACGATACGTCCACGACCGTATGTATCGGGAAGTCCTGTAAGGATATGGGAATGTCTTGCAGCCTTGATCTCAGGTGTGTATACAGAGAAAACTGCATCTGAGTGTGTTGTATGATATTCAGTAAAGATTTTGTGAAGTTCAGGGGAAGG
>JAGAFH010000228.1 GCA_017612755.1 Clostridiales bacterium | reverse complement strand
CCTGGTGCGCCCCCCTTCTTGGTATCCTGTTCTTCTGGCTGAGCTATAAGTTCTGGATGCTGGGCGTCAGAAAATACGACTTCACCGGCTCCTGATCAGCCAAAAGGAGTTGCTTTTACAGCAACTCCTTTTATCTTAGTAAAATGTCTCTAAAATGTACGTATCAGGATACTTAAGATGTACATTTTATGTACATTGGGGCATTTGTCCCTAAAATGTACATATTGAGAGGCTTGCGAGGTACATTTTGCGTACATCACAAATATGGTCTGTCTTTAAGGGACTTGGTGCAGCCCAGGCCTTTTGCCATCATCTTAAATCCCAGGGGAGCAGCGGTGGCAAAGATGATCCCAAGAAAGATCCTCATTCCTGCACCGAAATACTCGGGGCCGGAAAATGCTCTTGCTTCATCGCTGTCAAAGCCCTTGTTCCTGATGTAGGATGCGCCCATAGCCTCATAGGCTGATAGAGGCTTTTCCGTCTGCTCTTCTCCAAGGAACCTGTAGCTGAAATTATCGCCCTTTATCAAAGTCCCGCCATAGGTGCAGCCCAGAAGGCCGGGAAGTTTCTTAAGATATTCCTCACCGCAGCGAAGCTGGGATGCTTCGGCAAATCCGCTCTGAAGTACGAAGGATATCCTGGTATCACCATTCTTCTTTTCAAGGGTGTCCAGGAATTCAAGAAGAAGTCCTGGGATGCATTCCACATAAAGAGGAATGGCGATCAGGATTTCCGTATTCTTATTGAAAGCTCCCCTTGCTTCTTCCCACTGCTTCCTGTCAGAGATGGAATATAGTTCCGTCGTTAAGCCTTTATCCTCTGTCTTCATGCCCTTTACAAGGCGGCTTATTATCTTATCCGTGTTACTCAGGTTCTGTACCCTGGGGCTTCCGTTAATGATTATTACATGCATGATACTGCCTCCTTGATATCTTCTGTTCCAAATGCTCCTCTCGACTTACCGCCGAAGTTAATCGCCACTCTTTCAGACCATCTGTGAAGATACTCCATATCTGCTTCACCTCTGATGATAAGGCCGAAGTCGTATCCCTTTGTCTTATACCTGAGAACATGTCTCATCTGTTTTCCGGACATCTTCAGGTTCATGGTGGCAAGAGGGATCGTCCGGTCTACGATATTCTTTGCAAGAGGAGTTACAAAGTCCAAAGTAACATCTGATATGATCCATACCTGCTCAGACTTTATCATCTTCTTTAAGATGATCTCGTGGTCATCTTTTACGGTGCAGATACCCGGTGTCTTAAGCCAGCAGTAGTTGCAGCCGATGCAGTTTTTGATCTTCATCTCCGAAGCTTCCACAATATCAAATTCCGCGCCTTTTGATGCAAGTTCCGATCTGATCTTTTCAGATACAGTCCTGTCATCCGTTGTGTTGATAATAAGTATCATTTCATCTCTCCTATATCTATTCCTATTGCTTTAAATCTCTGGCGGCCTTCGTTATAGATCATAGCGAAGGCCTCTTCCTTTCTGATGTCAAAAACACCCTGGACTACTATGGTGGAAAGACCGTGGGTATAGATGATGATGTCCCTGATGACCGGAGCTATTTCTTTTTCACTTATCTTATAAGCGGCCGAGAACATCTTTACTATCCGGGGATCTCCCAGAGCTGAGATCAGATCCGGCTTTCCGTCTACCATATCTCCGGCTGCATCAATGTGCAGGAACTTAAAGACATTACTGTGATCGTAGGCGATGGAAAGATAATTCTTTCCCGTCATAAAGAAGAGTCCGGCAGGATCGGGTTCTCCCATCATCTCCTTATCCAAACCTCCCCACATCTTTGCGATACAGTATTCGCACAGGCTCTTTCTCATCTGCTGCATGTTTCCGAAATGCCAGGATATAGGCTGGGTGGAGCATCCCACCTTCGCCGCTATAGTCTTGATGTTGACAGCCCCGTATCCTTCTTCCTCAAGGATCTGAAATGCCGCTTCAAGGATCATCTCTTTCGTAACCGTAGTCTTTCTTCCCATGTTTCCTCCAATTATGTAAACGCGTTTATATAAACACATTTATATTATTCTCCATCCCGTATTCTGTCAATACCCTATGTAAGTTTTCCTAAGGAAATATTAAAATAACCATATGAACTACTATATAGCAGATCCGCACTTCGGACATGAAAGGATAATCGCCCTCTGCAGCCGCCCCTTTAAGGATGCGGATGAGATGGACCGTGTCATGATCGAAAGATGGAATAAGGCCGTCACTGACAAAGATGACGTCTACATAATCGGGGACCTGTGCCACCGCTCCCTGCTGAAGCCTTCTGAATATCTCCGGATGCTCAAAGGCAGAAAGCATCTTATAACAGGAAACCACGATGATGTGATCTTTAAAGATCAGGATGCACTGTCAATGTTTGAAAGTATCGATCAGATGAAGACAGTAAAGGACAACGGAAAGAAGATCTTCCTGTGCCACTATCCGGTTGCGGAATGGCCCGGGTATTTCAGCGGGACCTGCCACTTCTACGGACATATCCACAACACGAAGAACAAGTCATATGAGATGATGAAGGAACTGGACAATGCCTTTAACGTAGGAGCGGAGCTTCTGGACTACACTCCGAGAACAGCCGAATATATCATCAACGAAAAATAAAACCCCGCAACCACTATGGTTACGGGGTCTTTCAATGTGGAGCCGATTGCGAGACTCGAACTCGCGACCTGCTGATTACAAATCAGCTGCTCTACCAACTGAGCTAAGTCGGCGTCTCACGCGAAGATGATTATAACTTGACGCCCCATTGTTGTCAATAAGTTTTTCAGAACATAAGATTACTTCTCATGATCCTTCCGGCCCAGGCCTCGATCTCCGGATCTTCCGTCTTCTGGTCCTCAAAAATGAATCTCACGCTCAGGGGTTCATCCACCCTGCCTCCCTTGCAGAGGGAGATGATCTCCGGGTAGATGCTTCCCATAAGGCCTCCGTTGGTGATCAGTGGATAGATCTTCTTCCCTCTCCAGTCTCTTTTCGCCACATAGGATCTCACGGGTCCGGGAAGCCTTCCGTCCCACACGGGAGACAGAAGAAAGATGACCGGGTAGTCCTTTATGTCACCCGTATCTTTTCCCTCTTCCACATCTTCTTTTTCGCTTCCCGTAATAAGGGACAACTTATCTGCGATCTTTCTTGTATTGCCTGTGCGGGAAAAGAAAACAATTAGGCTTTTCATGGGGATATTATAGTATAATCAGAATATAAGAAGAAGAGTCGGGGGCAATAATGGCAGTTATTACGATATCCAGGCAGAGCGGTAGTCTTGGAGACGAATTGGCTTCATATCTGAGTGAGAAACTCGGCTGCGAGATCATCTCGAGAGAGCATGCCCT
>JAGAFH010000227.1 GCA_017612755.1 Clostridiales bacterium | reverse complement strand
GCAGTAGTCTTATTATTAAATGTGCCCAGAGCCATCTCATCAGCGATGATGCCGGAGATAGTCTCAGCTGTGGTATCACCCGGGATAGCTATCATATCAAGACCAACTGAACATACGCAGGTCATAGCTTCCAGCTTCTCAAGAAGAAGTGATCCGGAGGAAGCTGCAGCGATCATACCCTCATCCTCGGAAACAGGGATAAATGCGCCGGAAAGACCTCCTACGAAGGAAGAAGCCATCGTTCCGCCCTTCTTGACCGCATCATTGAGCATTGCAAGGGCAGCTGTAGTTCCCCAGGTGCCGCAGGTCTCAAGACCGAACTCTTCAAGAAGTCTTGCGACAGAGTCACCAACAGCGGGCGTGGGAGCCAGGGAAAGATCGATGATACCGAAAGGTACGCCAAGTCTCTCAGATGCCTCACGGGCAACAAGCTCACCTACACGAGTGATCTTAAAGGCAGCTTTCTTGATAGTCTCGGCAACTGTTCCCAGATCAGCTCCCCTCACCTCTTCAAGGGCGTGCTTAACAACTCCGGGACCTGATATACCTACATTTATAACGCACTCAGGTTCGCCGGGGCCCAGGAAAGCTCCTGCCATGAACGGATTATCCTCAGGGGCGTTAGCGAAAACGACCAGCTTTGCGCATCCAAGGGCATCCCTGTCAGCCGTAAGTTCAGCTGCCTTCTTGATGGTAACGCCCATATCCCTGACAGCATCCATATTTATACCCGTCCTGGTGGAAGCCAGGTTTACGGAAGAACAAACAAAATCAGTGGTTGCAAGAGCCTCAGGAATAGAATTGATAAGGTTCTTATCCGCATTTGTATAGCCCTTCTGTACTAAGGCGGAAAAGCCTCCCACGAAGTTGACACCGCAGGTCTTTGCAGCCTTATCCAGTGTCTTTGCAAAAGGCACATAATCAGAAGAGCCGCAGGCAGCAGCAACGATAGAGATAGGTGTAACTGATATCCTTTTATGGATGATGGGAACACCGTACTTCTTACTTATCTGCTCTCCCACCTTAACAAGATCGCCTGCATAGCGGCAGATCTTGTCATAGATCTTATTACATGACTCCTCGACTGTAGAAGCCGCGCAGTCCATAAGGGATATACCCATAGTTATAGTCCTGATGTCCAGATGCTGCTCATTGAACATCTTCATTGTCTCAAGTATCTCAAAATCAGTGATCATTAGATATAAGCTCCTTAAAAATCAGATCCTGTGCATCTTATCGAAAAGATCGGTGTGCTGGATAGTAATAGTCACGCCCAGATCCTCGCCAAGAGCATTAAGCTTTTCCTTTATATCAGATTCCTCGATCTGAAGCTGCTGAAGATCCACCAGCATGATCATGGTGAAGATATCATCCAGGATAGTCTGGGAGATATCATTTATATTGATATTATTATCTGCAAGAAGGTTTGAAACCTTAGCGATAATGCCGACCTTATCTTTTCCTATAACTGAGATAACAGCAGTATTCTTACCGGATGCCATATAAGTCTCTCCTATTAATAAAACATATATTTAACAGAGATTATAATAACATACTTTCGGCTATGAGATTACCACATTTTATGCCGTCGATAGCCGAACTCATTATGCCTCCTGCATAACCGGCGCCCTCTCCTATCGGGAATATGCCCTTACATGCAACGCTTTCAAAAGTATCTCTGTTCCTGGGGATCCTGACGGGAGATGAGGATCTTGTCTCAACTGCAGTAAGAACAGCGTTTTCTGAATCAAAGCCCCTGATCTTCCTGCCCATCAGAGATATTCCGTCCTTTAATGTTTCAACAAAGACTTCAGGAAGAAGCTCACGGAGATCACATGCAGTTACACCGGGCTTATAAGTTGGAACAACAGAAGAATAAGAAGTTCCGGACTTACCTGCCTTCAGGTCTCCATAAGTCATAAAGGGAGCTGTGGAATCAGAACCCGCCAGAGTATAGGCCTTTGTCTCCAGCATATCCTGGAATGTGATGCCTGCCAGAGGATCGTCGGAGACTTCCTTCGGATCAAAAGGCACAAGAAGAGCCGAATTGGAATTATCATTATTTCTGGCCCTGTAGCTCATACCGTTAGTGACTACTGCCTTTTCAAAGGATGCGGAAGGAACTACTTCACCGCCGGGACACATGCAGAATGTATAGAGCTTTTTACCGGAACATGTATCTACTGCCAGCTTATAATTGGCAGCGCATATATTCTTATAATCAGCCGTATCAAACCCGTACATGGCCTTATCTATATCAGATCTCAAATGTTCGATACGGACTCCCACGGCAAAAGGTTTACTCTCTACTTTAAGAAAAGAAGCATTATTACGGATAAGATCCCTTGAACTGTTACCTATCGCAAGGATCAGGGTATCTGTTAAATAAGAACCCTTATCAGTAATGACTTCTGAAACTGAAGACCCGTCATGACCAGGTACGATCCTGACCAGTTCTTCGGAAAACCTTATCTCACCGCCCAGAGAAATGATCTCTTTTCTGATGCCTTTTACCACATTAACAAGATTATCGGTACCCACATGGGGATGGGAATCATATAAGATGTCTTCCGGAGCTCCGTATCTGACCATAACCTGTCCGATAAAGCCCTTAAGCCCTGAAGACACGCCTGTATAGAGCTTTCCGTCGGAAAAAGTTCCTGCTCCTCCCTCACCGAACTGGATATTGGAAGAAGGGTCGATAACACCCTTTTCTTTATAAAAAGAAACATCTTTGGTCCTTTCTTCAACAGGCCTTCCCTTTTCGATGATAATGGGATTAAGTCCGTATCTTGCAAGAACCAGTCCGCAGAACATACCCGCAGGCCCGAAACCCACGATAACAGGCCTTTTTGAAATATTAAACCTTTTTCCAAGATGAGGAAGAGCGGCAGCCGTATCATCAGATCTTTCCTCTCCTTTAGAGACTCTGTAGACTACCTTGATATCATTTTTGTGGCGGGCATCTATAAAAGACTTTTCGATAGTAAATTCAGAAGACCCCAGCCGCTTTGCCAGCTCTTCTTTTACGGAAGGAACATTTCCGATCTGATCCGGAGTAAAGATGATATCTTTTATCATAAGGATCTTCCCGCAATATCATCAGCGCACGAAAAAGCGGAACTCCAGGCCCACTGAAGGTTATAGCCGCCGCAGGGTCCGTCCACATTAACAGCTTCTCCCGTCACATAAAGACCCGGAAGATCTTTAAGCATCATGCCTTCCGTAAGAGCGGAAAGCTTAAGGCCTCCTCCCGTTACCTGGGCAGAATCAAGATCCCTTGTACCGGTAATAGTAAGTTCAAAGGATTTAAGGTTCTTTACCACATCGCCATTTCTGCTAAGTACTACATCAGAGATCTCAGAAAGAAGAAGTCCCTTCAGAGATCCGCCGCGCCTTTCCACCTCTGATCTGAGGTCTTCTTCATTCATATCAGGGAACATATCCACAACAACGGAAACGGTCTTTATTCCCGCCTTCCTGTATCTGTTAAATATGCCCGAAAGCTGCATAATGCAGATGCCGGAGACCCCGTAATCCGTAAAGAGCATCTCACCTGTCTCTGAAGCCACTTCCTGCCTGTCTATAACGAGCGTAACTTTACAGTTGATCCTCTCCCCTGAAAGCTTTCTTATATCGCTCTCACGGATATTCAGTTGGACCAGCGAGGGATAAACAGGCACCATGTCATCCTTACCTGAAAAAGCGGAGATAAGCTTATAGGAACTGCCGTCAGATCCGGTCTTTGGATAAGAGGCACCTCCTCCTGCGATCACTACATTATCTGCATTTATAGAATCGTTGATAACAAAGCCTTGGGAGATATTAGAAACTTCCATATCTGTTATGATCTCTACACCATGATCCTTAAGATAATAAAGCATAGCCTCCAGGACCGTAATACCCTTTAAAGTCCTGGGATACACAAGTCCGTTTTTTGAGACAAGAGCAATATTAAGGACTCTTTCGAAAAAGACCTTTGTCACACTTACGGGATACTTGGAAATAAGGTTTTCCAGGACCTCCCGGTTATCCGTGTTATATAAGGAGACATCGAGGTCATCATTAGTCAGGTTACATCTTCCGTTACCGGTCATAAGAAGCTTTTTTCCGGCCTTGGGATTACGCTCCAGTACTGCGATATCAGAGATACCGTTATAAGCAAGACGGCAGGCGCACATCAGGCCCGATGCACCCCCGCCGATAATGACTGTGTTATATTTCTTAAGGTCAGCTTTCATTATTCTCGAGAAGAGCAAGACAACGCTTGAACTTACTTTCGTTAAAAGGTCTTGCTCCTGTGTTTTCCACTATGAACTCAGCCATATCCTTCAGGTCCACCACATCTCCGGACTCCAGTTCCAGCTCAAGTTCACAGATAGTATCTTCCTTATCGCCTGCCCTGATGACACCGTCATCAAAACATGCTTCCATCATGCTGTCTCCAAAGCCGAACATGTACTTAGTCCTGTTAAAAACAGTGGAACAGATAGGATGAAGCTCGTCTTCGGTAACGCCTTCAAGGAATTCCTCCAGAAGTTCCTGGGGGTCGTCATTGCCGAAAGCAAGCCTTATAAACTCCTTGATATTAAATCTTGATGAATCTGAAACCACATTCCACTCATATCTCTGATGAAGACCGTTAGCAGCACCGCCGCCGAACTTGACGGTATGCTCGAACTTCTCTACTCCCTCATCATAGAAGGATCTTACTCTGATGGCTCCGCCTCTCTTGGCGATCTTCTGGTCATCAGTATCAAAGTAGATATTCGTGAGCTTAACGGGTGACTTCACCGACGTATCAAGGCAGTAATCCGAGAACCACTCGGCATTGATGATATCAAACAGTTCCTCTTTACTGTCAAAAGCCAGTTTAACTTCAGTTTCCATAAATCTCCCTTTTAATAATCGACTGTGTGTACGCCACCGGTCGATATGACAACAAGCTTGTTGTTACCTATAAAACCTATCCTCAAAACATCTTCATCTACTGAAATGTCAGAGACGATGTCACCGTCTTTGTTAAAAACATAGATCCTTCTGTCGATACTGAGAGCATAAAGGCTGTCCGTAACAGCAACAGCATTGATCTCAGAACCCACAGCAGAGTTATAAACAGTATCTCCGTTATTTCCTATAATTGCAAGTTTATTCATCTGGTCAACGCCGTCAGCATAGACAACAAACAGAGAATTACCTTCCGCATTGACCTGGTTGATGGACCCGTACTCTCCCTCAAGAGGAGTAACGATATCATTCTCAATGGTATAGATCTTATTGGAAGAGAATGTGTAAAGCTTACTTCCGCAGTAAAGGACAGCAGAGAAGATATCAGTATCATCCATGGTATATACCGCATAGTCGTCAGCGGTAGTTCCGTTATCTGTAGGGATAATGGAGAAAAGCCTGATATAGGGCTTAACTACGGCTCCTGTCGTATTTACTGTAGTTACCGCCAGGAAATCATCCTCGGGAGTAAATGCACAGGCTATGGGATAACCTGAGTTATAAGATGTCCACTCAGAGATGACAGAACCGGATAAGGAATACATGGTAACCATGCCGTAAGCCTCATCACTGTCTGTAATAACAGCGCAGATACCGCCCTGGGAAAGGATGGCAGACTTGATCTTGTTGGAAGTAGGCATCTCCACCAGGACCTCTTCAGTATTAAGGACTATAAAACCGTAACCGTCCTGGTCGAAAACAACAGCCCTTCCGTTCCTTATATAACACTGGGGGGTGCTGTAGCTTATATTCTTACTGAATACTTCATTTCCGGAAAGAGTAAGATAAGCAACACGGTTGTCCGTGACCTTAAGGATACCTTCACCGAAAGCATAAAGCTTCTGGGCTTCGGCATATTCACACTCAAAGCCTCCCTGGGCAGACAGCCTGATAGCCTGATCGGCACCCTGAAGCGCCTCATCCTTTTTTGAGACCATAACGGTCAGGACGATACAGGCGATAAGCATTATCGAAAAAAGTGCTATGAGCAGGATCAGATTCCTGTCTATGCTGCTTTTCCCTTTACTCATTCTTATCAGGTCTCCTCTACTGAATCTTCAGGAATATCGTAAGTTCCGTTGATCGCATTATCTATAGCTTCCTGTGCAAGCTCATAAGCAGCCCAGCATCCATAGGAGAATGTATCGGTACCGCCATTCTTAAAGAGTTCCCTTGAATAGATATAGAATGACGAGTATTCACCGTCCATGAAAACATAATAAGAATCAGTATCCCTGGGCACAAAATCAAGTGTAATGGTCTGATAATGCTTTGTAACATACTTAATGGTCATGATGGAATCATCGGTAGGAACAGCATCAGGTTCGATACCGCCGATATCGATACATACAAGGGACTCAAAGAGAACAGCCGCATAGGATCTTCCGGAGGAATTCCTGATCATGCAGTTTCTCATATTGAGATTAGCAACGGCATTTGAGTCGGAAAGCGCATT
>JAGAFH010000226.1 GCA_017612755.1 Clostridiales bacterium | reverse complement strand
TTCAGTATGAGACCCCCAAAGTGGTGGTCTTTAATGTCTATGCCCTGGCATATAACGAACCCCAGAGCGATTCCTATAACCACATGACCCTGGACGGCATGAGATGGTCTCAGATCAAGTGGAATGCCATCGAAAAATCCATGACGGAAGAAGAGCAGATGACAGATTATCTTTTCCCCCTTCTTTACTATCATTCAAGGTGGAGCGATCTGGGTCCCACGGACTATGAGCACATCTTCTCCAAAGACCCTGTTACGGTAAACGGATATTACTTAAGATCTGATGTCTATCCCCAGGGGGAATTCCCGGAGCCTAAGATGCTGGCGGATCCTTCCCTCGGGAATAATGCCATGATGTGGCTGGGAAAGATCGCGGACCTCTGCGAAGAGAACGGGATAGATCTGGTGTTGGTAAAGGCTCCCACGGATTATCCCCACTGGTATGACGAATGGGATATGCAGGTCACGGAGTTTGCCGGCAGCAGGGGGATCCCTTATACAAACTACATCGGCCTTAAGGACGAGATCGGCCTTGATATGAGTACGGACACATACGACGGCGGTCTTCACCTGAACGTCTACGGTGCCGAGAAATATGCGGACACATTGGGACAGTTCCTTACGGAGAATTATGATCTTACGGATTACAGGACTGTTCCGCAGATCGCATCTTTGTGGGATAATAAGGCGGCACTCTATGATGAGATCATAGACCTGCAGCAGCAGGAGATAGAAGAATACGGTCATGTAGTCAGCTGGGGCGTCAATGCCATCGACGACTGACCTTTGGGGAGAATTATGATGAAAAGATCAAAGATAGTTGGAATAACCCTTATTTGCGCATTAGTCCTTACCTTTACCGGCTGCTCCGGAAGTGACGGTGATACGGCTCCGGAAGTCCTTTCCGGCGGGGAAACGAAGACTGCGGCGGAAGGCGGACAGGCAGAAGGAGCCGGTGAGGCATCTGCATCCACATATCATCTGGTATACAGGAATGTGGATCTGATCCCCGGAGCAGAGGCTGATCCTGCCATCACATCCCTGGGAGATGACTACTCTTATTTTGAATCTCCCTCCTGTGCATATCAGGGAATGGATAAGGTATATACATATGATTCCGTCATCATCAGGACTTATACGCTGGATGAGACGGACTATATAAACAGCATCGAGATAAAGGATGATACGGTAGAGACCCCGGAGGGCATCTATATCGGATGCACTTCCAATCAGGTGACGGCTGCCTACGGCGACCCCGGATCTGATTCTCTTATCTATGTTGACGGTGATGTCCAGGTATCGTTTATAACTGACCAGGCAGGTACCGTAACAGGCATTTCTTACGATGTTGTCTCTGAATAACAGAGAATAACGGCGATTTTAAGAGGTTGTAACTGGATTTCAAAGTTTTTTCAAGAAAATGCTTGACTTGTCATCAAATGGCAAGTATCATACTTGAGCGTTTAAAGATGCTTATATAAAAGAAATCAAGGAGTGAAAGTCTATGAAGACATTTGTTGCAACACCTGCAAACATTGAAAGAAAATGGCTCGTGATCGACGCTTCCGGAAAGACGCTCGGCCGTCTGGCTACAGAGGTTGCCAAGCTCTTAAGAGGAAAGCACAAGCCCACATATACACCTTTTGCTGATACAGGTGATTATGTTATCGTTATCAACGCTTCCCAGATGGTCCTTACCGGAAAGAAGCTTGACCAGAAGATGTACCGTCACCATTCCGGTTATGCCGGTGGTCTGAAGGAGATCGACTACAGGACTCTTATGAGCAAGAACCCTGAGAAGGCTCTTGAGCTTGCTGTTAAGGGCATGCTTCCCAAGAACTCACTCGGACGTCAGATGTTTAAGAAACTTCATGTATATGCAGGCGCTGAGCACAACCAGCAGGCTCAGAAGCCCGAAGAGTATACATTCGAGCAGTAATCGGGAGGAGAATGCAATATGGCTACAAAGAAAGCTAACAAAGTATATTTTTACGGTACAGGCCGTCGTAAGAATGCCGTTGCTTGCGTTCGTCTTGTTCCCGGAACAGGAAAGATCACTATCAACGAGAAGGATATCGACGAGTATTTCGGACTTGATACACTCAAGCTCATCGTTCGTCAGCCCCTCGTTGCTACAGAGACAGAAGGCAAGTTCGATGTAATCGCCAAGGCTATCGGAGGCGGTATCTCCGGTCAGGCAGGCGCTATCCGTCACGGAATCGCAAGAGCACTTGTTGAGGCTGATGCCGACGCTTACAAGGCTACACTTAAGACTTCCGGCTTCCTTACAAGAGACGCCCGTATGAAGGAGCGTAAGAAGCCCGGTCTCAAGAAAGCACGTAAGGCTTCCCAGTTCTCCAAGAGATGATCTCCGGATCAAAGAACGACAGTACAAAGAAGAGCTGCAGCAATGCAGCTCTTTTTATGTTTGTGTTATACTGTCAACCGAAATGCGAAAAGTAATAAATGCACATTGCCATATATATCCTGCCAAGGTGGCAGAAAGAGCCGTTGAAGGAATAAAAGCCTTCTACGGACTTGATGGTCTTACGTCAAATGGAATGACGGACGATCTCATCCGTGACGGGCAGAAAGTGGGGACAGTCCATTATCTGGTCCATTCTGTGGCTACGACACCGCTTCAGGTCAGATCGATAAATGAGTTTATCGCATCTGAGGTCAGATCCCACCAGGACCTGTTCACGGGATTCGGAACGCTGCATCCATCTTCGTCAGAAATCCGGGGAGATCTGGAGCATCTTATGTCTCTCGGCCTTAAAGGAGTAAAGCTCCATCCGGATTTCCAGCAGTTTTCCCTGGACGGAAAAAAGGCGGAAAAGCTTGGGGAGGAGATAGCATCAGCAGGTCTTCCCATACTCGTACATACGGGAGATCCCAGATATTCCTTTTCCAACCCTCCCCAGATGAGGGCCTTTCTGGATAAGTTTCCGGGTTTAACGGTCATAGCGGCGCACCTTGGAGGATGGAGCGTCTGGGATGAGGCTGAAAGACTCCTTTCGGGCGTGCCCGGCCTTTACTTCGACTGCTGCTCCTGCCTTGGATTCATGGAGCCTTCACGCATGAAAGCTCTGATACGGTCCTATGGAGCAGACCGGGTCTTATGGGGAACCGATTATCCTATGTGGGACAGCGATGTGGAAATGGAAAAGTTTTTATCTTTGGGACTTACAAAAGAAGAGGAAGAGCTTATACTTTATAAAAATGCAGCTAAGCTTCTTGGAGTTGAAAAGTGAGAAAAGAGTTTGAGACCACTTCCCCTGAACAGACAGAAGAACTGGGCAGGAAGATAGGAAAGAGATTAAAGCCCGGGGATGTCCTTTCCCTGGACGGGGATCTGGGCGCCGGAAAGACGGTGATCACCAGGGGTATCTGCGCCGGTATGGGTCTTGATCCTTCCGATGTACAAAGCCCCACTTTTACAATAGTCAACGAATACGAGGGAGAGGTTCCCCTGTTTCATTTCGATACATACAGGCTGTCGGGAGAAGATGATTTTCTGGCATCCGGACTTGATGAGTATTTTTACAGAGGCGGTGTCTGTGTCATTGAATGGGGCTCCGTCATCGACGGACTTCTTCCTGAGGATACTGTCAGGATCGGTATCTTCGGCAGCGGAAGCGAGAGGAAGATCGTCATAGAGTCAAAGGAGGAGATAGTATGATCGTCCTTGTCTGCGATACGTCGAATTCCACATGCTGTGCCGGCCTTTACGGGGACGGAAGAGAACTTTCCTATGAGCTGGGAATGGAGAAGAAGACCCACTCGGAAGTCTTCATGCCCCTTCTGGACCGGGTCATGAAAAAGGCAGGGAAGGATTATTCGGAAATAGATGCGATAGCAGTGACCGTAGGCCCCGGATCATTTACCGGCATAAGGATCGGCCTTTCAGCAGTCAAGGGTATCGCTTATGCGATCCAAAAGCCATGTATCTCCGTATCTTCCACAGATGCTCTTGCCAGGAGCGTCACCCCGGTGGATGGGGAAAAGGACCTGATCATCATCCCGTCTTTTGATGCCAGGAACAAAAGAGTATTTGCATCTGTGAAGGATGCGGCCACCATGGAAGAACTGGTCAAAGAAGGAGCATATGATTCAGAAGAGCTGGTATCCCTTCTCGAAAAGTATAAAGACAGGAACATCATCGTAGTCGGAGACGGCGCCCCGGTAATGGAAGAGGCTATGGCAGGAAGATTCAAAGCGCAGTTTGCGCCCGGAGCGGTCATAACGCCTAAAGGCATATATGAGGCTTCAAAGGATAAAGAGGCTATAGGAGCTGAGCAGCTTACCGCCTCCTACTGCGCCGTCAGTTCCGCCCAGAGGCTTAAGAAATGATAAGAAGAGCTTACCCTGAAGATACTGATCTTCTGTTGCAGCTGGAGGAAGACGCCATGGATCATCCCTGGACCAGGGAGGATATAAAAGCCCTGACAGAGGACTGCAAAAAGATGGCTCTTCTTATGGAAGACGAAAAGGGCGCAGTGGGGTATATAGGTGCATCCTTTGTCCTGGATGAAGCGGAGATCGGAAACCTCTGCGTCAGGGAGGATATGAGAAGAAAGGGCATAGCCCGGGACATCATAAGGGAGCTGAAGATCCGGCTCAAGGACAAGGGCATAAAGACCATTTTCCTGGAAGTGTCCGACAGAAACGGACCGGCGAAAGATCTGTATATCAAAGAGGGCTTTTCAGAGTATTCCAGAAGGAAGGATTATTACGGCCCGGGAGATGATGCAGTGCTTATGAGGTATGACATGGAAGAAAAGGAAAAAACGGAACAGGACAGGCTTCTTGAGATAGCATCGAGGCTTCATGCGTTTTCGTCGGCAGGCCTTACTTATACGAAGGACAGATTCGATAAGGACAGATTTCAGGAGATAAGGGACATCGCAGCTGAGCTTATGACCTTAAAGGTGGAGGGTATCACGAAGGAAGAGGCGAAGGATCTTTTCGCCAAAAACGACGGTTATCCCACCCCCAAGACCGAGACCCGGGCCATCATATTTAACGATAAGGACCAGGTCCTTCTGGTAAAGGATTATGACGGTAAGTGGACTGTTCCCGGAGGCTGGTGCGAGAGGGATCTGACGGTGAAGCAGAACGTGGTCAAGGAAGCCTATGAGGAAGCCGGGCTTGAAGTTGAGCCCGTAAGGCTCGTGGCTGTCCACAGTCATAAGATGAGAAATAACCCCAAGTCATTCTTCTCCTGCTTTAAATATCTGATCCTCTGTGACGTGAAGGGCGGCAGTTTCAGGGAGAATGACGAGACCACGGAATGTGCATATTTCGATCTGGATTCTATACCGGAAAACTTCAATTCCCACAAAGTCAACATCGATCAGATAAGACTCTGTCTCAAAGCAAAGCATGCTGATATGTGGGTCCCTGAATACGACTGAAAACAAGTTGTGAAAATAGACAAAAGCCTGTCCCAAAAACTACCTTTTTAAGACGAAAAGACGAAAATATCAGCGCCCGTCATTAGTTTGTTGACTTCGAAAATCATAAAAAATATACTCTCATTGAAAAAAGAATCTTACGGGAGGATAAAATGGTAGAGGAAAAAGTGATCTTTCAGTGCGAAGATGATCTTCAGATGAAAGCCGTTGCCGGACTTGTTCAGAAGTCCTCTGAATTCCGCAGCACCGTTTATCTTGTAAGAAACGGAAGGCGCGCTAATGCCAAGAGCCTTCTCGGAGTCATGTCCCTCGGCATCGAGAACGGAGCAGAGATCGAGATCTGCGCTGACGGCGACGATGCAAGAGAAGCAGCAGATACGATAGTTTCTTATCTTAACAATCCCAAAATCTGATACAATAAGTGCATGAACGGGAATTCGTTTGATGCACGACTTGATACTGTACCTACAAAGCCCGGAGTATACCTGATGAAGGATGCTTCGGGAAATGTTATATATGTGGGAAAAGCGAAGGTCCTGAAGAACAGGTTAAGATCATATTTCGGCGGCGGTACCATCACCAATCCCAAGGTGGCTGCCATGGTATCCCATGTAGCTGATTTTGAATATGTGGTGGTGGGCACCGAGCCCGAGGCTCTTCTTCTTGAGAATAATCTCATCAAGAGATATCAGCCCATGTACAATATCCTTCTTCGCGACGACAAGGGATACCCGTATGTGTGTATTACCTTAAACGAAGAATACCCCCGGGTCTTTAAGGCTTTCCG
>JAGAFH010000225.1 GCA_017612755.1 Clostridiales bacterium | reverse complement strand
TTCATGATGGCAAACTCATCTTCCGTAAGCCTGCTCTTACTGTTCAGGATAAGATCGGAAACGGTGATCTTTCCTATATCGTGAAGAGGTGCATAATTCTTAAGATACTCTGCATAGCTCTCTGTCAGCTGGTCTGTATATATACCCTTCTCCAGAAGTTTCCTGGCAATGAGATCCACATAGGCGGATGTCTTCTTGATATGATCTCCCGTGCACTTGTCACGGTTCTCCACCATATCAGCCAGGACCATGATAAGGCCGCTCTGCATCTTTGCAATGGTCTCATTCTTAAGCTGGATATCCGCCACGTAGTTCATACTGTCTTCGGTAGTCTTGGAGAAGGCCCCGTAAAGGTTCTCGATCTCGTCACCGGTATGGATATCCAGTTCCTTTATCTTGTCTACGGAATCTTCACGGACCTCTTCCGAATCGTAGGCAAAAGCACCTGCCACATGGGCCATGGAATTAACGGGATAGATGATGTTGTATTCTGCAAACCATAGACCTAATGCCAGGATCAGGATAAAGAATCCCAGGAACAGGGATATCTGCTTAGCCAGGAAACTGTAGGACTCCGTCTCCAGCTGGGCCATGGAGATATCGGCGCAGGCATAGCATACGGTATTGCCGTCACTGTCGTAGACGGGACAGTAGACAGTAAGGAGCCATCCGTAAGTATCGTTTGTGATCAGAGGCTCGATGGGCTTTCCCACCAGAAGATCCGGGATATACTTCGAAAAGCTCTCATCAAAGGGTACTATCTCTCCGGGTTCGCTTCCTGCCATCTCATCCGTATCAAGATCAAATACCACATGGCAGCCGTCGGTCCTTATCTGATAAACGTAGATATAGAGTATATCGGGTGAACTGTCCCTGAAATCATAAAGTCTCTGCTCTGTCTCCAGATACCCGTCGACTTCTTCACCCCTGGCCAGATATTCCCCAACCCGGTCTCCGTCGATAAAGCTGGCCGATAACCGGGCAACACCTTCGCCAAGCACCTTATGGTCATTTATGGTACCTCTCCTGAAAAGGACATATCCGATAGCAACAGCTACTACCGACAGCAAAAGCGATGCCACTATCAGAAGGAGCATCAGCTTAGTCCTCAGGGATACCTTCCTGACACCGTGGCTTCCAAGGGACTGGATGAGTTCGTTAGACAGAGGAGTCTGCTGCCAGCCGTCGTAACGGAACCTTTCCATTATTTTCTCGGGAACAAAGTAGATGACCGCGAAAACGAGAGCTACCGTTATTCCCTTGTCAAAGACATCGATTATCATGTCGGCGTAGATCTCAGACCAGAAACGGTTAAGACCTGAACTCTGGTAGATCGCAAGGGCAAAATCTGCCGAAAGGCCTTCGGTGGCAAATCCGAAAAGGAACCAGGTCAGTATGCCGCCCAGGCCGCCGCCTATCAGGGCCAGCAGAGCGACCATTATGAAAGCGCCGCTGACCTTCTTAAAGCACCCCTTCTTGGCGCAGGCAGAAGTACAGACGGCGATAAGCACGTTGATGGAACTGTAATAGATGGATGATGTATCGCTGTAGATGATGCCTTTTAGAAGATTGGTGGCAAGTCCCACCGCAATACCGGGCAGGGTCCCGCTTATGGCAGAGATAAACACGGTACCCACGCAGTCCATGTAAAGGGGAAATCCGGTGGCACCGGTGATAAATGATCCGAGAAGGTTGATAAGGACACAGACTACCGATAAAAGGGCGACTCTGTGGATCCTTTTGCCTTTTCTGTCTCTGGTAAGATTCTCCATGTTTAATTTCCCCCTCAATTGGATTGTATCACAATCCCTAACAACAAATAATAATAAAAACCACAGAATTAAAAAGTATTTGATTATTATTTCCGTCAAAATGGCAATGGTCCCCTCTCATTGAACAGAGGCCGCCTTTGTATTAATCTTTATCACATGAAACAGGAAAAGGATAAGATAACGGCAGCCTCCGACTTTTCGAAAGGCTCCATGGCAAAGCTCATACTCAGGCAGGCACTGCCCCTGAGCATATCCCAGCTCGCCCTTATCCTTTATAACATCATAGACAGGATCTATATAGGCCATATAGACAGCGCCACCGGTTATCCCCTTACAGGTCTGGGCCTTACCCTTCCCCTTGTCTCCATGATATCTGCAGTTACCCTTCTTTTCGGTCAGGGTGGCGCTCCCCTTTTCTCCATAGCAAGAGGAGCCGGTGAAACGAAGAAGGCATCAAGGATAATGGGAAACTCCTTTACCCTTCTCCTTATAGCATCTGTCCTTCTCACCTTACTGGGATATATCTTTATGAAGCCGGTCCTCTACGCCTTCGGCGCAGGAGATATGTCTTACCCTTATGCCAGGGACTATCTGATGATCTATCTGGCAGGCACTTTCTTTACTGTCACCGCCACGGGAATGAACTTTTACATAACTGCCCAGGGACACCCTAATACTGCAATGATAACGATCCTTTCCGGATCCATACTTAATATCATCTTAGATCCTGTATTCATCTTCGTTCTCGGCCTGGGCATAAGAGGCGCCGCCATAGGAACTGTCATATCCCAGTTCGTATCCTTCCTCTGGGTCATGAGATTCATATTGGGGGCCAAAGCCGAATATAAGATAACAAGAGAAAACATGAAGCCTGACCTGAAGACCTGCTCAAGGATCACCGCCATGGGATTTACGGGCTTTATCATGGAGATCACCAACTGCGCCACCCAGATAACATGTAACAGGACATTAAGGTACTGGGGCGGCGATGAACTGGGAGATACATATATAAACATCATGACCATCGTGTCTTCCGTAAGATCCGTAATGGGCATAGCCGTTACCGGGATCACTTCCGGCGCCCAGCCCGTACTGGGCTTCAACTACGGCGCCCACAAATGGGACCGGGTCAGATCCGGCATCAGATGGTCTGCCCTTTTTGCTTTTGCCTACACTGCCCTTGCCTGGCTGGTAGTATTCCTGTTCCCGGGTTTCTTCATATCCCTCTTCGGCCAGGATCCGGAGGAGAACATGATGGCAGTAAGATATCTTCATATCTTCTTTATGGCATATGTATGCATGTCCCTTCAGTTCTCGGGGCAGTCCACATTTATGGCTTTGGGGAAAGCAAAACAGGCTATATCATTTTCCATCTTCAGGAAAGTCATCCTGGTAATACCCCTGACACTGATCCTGCCCTT
The DNA here is from genome assembly GCA_017612755.1 of Clostridiales bacterium. Taxonomy (GTDB): domain Bacteria; phylum Bacillota; class Clostridia; order Saccharofermentanales; family Saccharofermentanaceae; genus Saccharofermentans. The sequence goes on along the minus strand of JAGAFH010000225.1, from coordinate 2,774 downwards.
CCTGATGGCAGATCACGCAGGCGGAGTATTCTGGGCCGAGCCCATATCAAACGCAGTGGGAGGAGCAGCCAGCTTCTTTACGATGTACTTTACTGTTTACAGAAGACTGGGGAAAAGAGAAGTCTGAAGATCTTCTATCTGCCAGTCTATCTCCTTTTCGCCTTTGCTCCTTAAGAATTCATTACATGCCTTAAAATGGCCGCAGCCGTAAAAGCCCCTGTATACCGACAAGGGCGAAGGATGGGCTGACTGAAGCACCAGATGTTCACTGTTTGTAAGAAGATTTGCCTTGGCTCTCGAGGGGCCTCCCCACAGCATAAAGACAATGGGACGGTCCTGTCCGTTCAGGAGCTTTATGGCATTGTCCGTAAATATCTCCCATCCCTTTTTCTGGTGGGAGCCGGCCTCGTGGGCCCTTACCGTCAGGACTGTGTTAAGAAGAAGGACTCCCTGGTCAGCCCATTTTGTAAGGCAGCCGTTATCAGGGATATAAAGACCCATTTCATCTCTAAGCTCCTTATAGATATTCATAAGAGATGGCGGTGTCTTCACTCCGGGCATTACCGAAAAAGCAAGTCCGTGGGCCTGGCCATCGTCGTGGTAGGGATCCTGACCTAAGATAACGCAGCGCACCTTATCTAAAGGCGTCAACTCAAAGGCCCGGTAGATATTCTCCTTCGGGGGGAATACCTGCCGGGTCTCATATTCAGAGTCAACAAACGAGGAAAGATCTGAAAAATAGTCTTTCTTCTTCTCTTCTTCGATAAATGATCCCCAGGAAGCCATCAGATAACGGGCTTTACCTTGTCGTCCACCACCTTCTTCAGGTGAGCGGCAAAATCGTCTACCTTCATGGTTCCGAGCTCTTCTTCAAATCTTGCCCTTACGGCAACAGATCCGTCAGCAACTTCCTGATCGCCTACGACCAGAAGATACTGGATCTTCTCCTTTGTAGCCTCGCGGATCTTCTTACCGATCTTCTCGGACCTGTCATCCACTTCTACACGGAAGCCCATCTTTGTGAGCTTGTCCTTGACCTGGAAAGCATAGTCCATATGTGCATCGGAGATAGGAAGGATACGGGCCTGCTCGTAAGCCATCCATACAGGAAGCCATCCCGCATACTTCTCGATAAGATATGCAAGAGTCCTCTCATAGCATCCGAGGCTGGTCCTGTGGATGATATAAGGAGTCTTCTTCTCGCCGTCAGCATCCACATATTCCATGCCGTACTTCTCGGCCAGGAGCATATCGATCTGGATAGTAACGAGAGTATCTTCCTTTCCGAAAACATTCTTATACTGGATATCGAGCTTGGGACCGTAGAAAGCAGCCTCGTCGATACCGATGTCGTACTTAACGCCGAGATCATCAAGGATCCTGCCCATGGTCTCCTGGGCTTTCTCCCACTGCTCCTTAGTTCCCTCGTACTTGTTCTTGGGATTTTCGGGATCCCACTGGGAGAACCTGAAAGTACAGTCCTCAAGAAGTCCAACTGTATCGAGTACATACTTGGCAAGATCAAGGCACTCCTTGAACTCTGACTCAAGCTGGTCGGGTCTTAAGATATAGTGACCCTCGGAGATAGTGAACTGTCTTACACGGATAAGGCCGTGCATCTCGCCGCTGTCCTCGTTTCTGAAGAGCTTTGAAGTCTCAGTAAGTCTCATGGGAAGATCCCTGTAGGATCTCTGTCTGTTGAGGAATACCTGATACTGGAAGGGACAGGTCATGGGACGAAGAGCGAAGCACTCCTTTGTCTCATCATCCTGATCAGCCTTATCACCCATAACGAACATGCCGTCACGGTAATGGTCCCAGTGTCCGGAGATCTTGTAAAGGTCACGCTTTGCAAAATAAGGAGTCATGGTGAGTTCACATCCGCGCTCAGCCTCCAGATCCTCGATCCATCTCTGCATTACCTGGACTGTCTTGGCACCCTTGGGAAGGATGATGGGAAGTCCCTGGCCGATATAATCGACTGTGGTGAAATACTCAAGTTCACGGCCCAGCTTGTTGTGGTCCCTCTTCTTTGCTTCCTCGATCCTGTCCAGGTACTCCTTAAGCTGTCCCTTATCGGGGAAAGCGGTACCATAGATCCTCTGGAGCATCTTATTCTTTGAATCACCTCTCCAGTAAGCGCCTGCGATGGATGTAAGCTTGAAAGCCTTGATCTCGCCGGTAGACTCTACGTGAGGACCTTTACAGAGATCTGTAAAATCACCCTGTCTGTAGAAAGAGATGGTAGCCTCATCAGGAAGGTCATCGATAAGCTGGACCTTATAGATCTCGCCCTTATCCTCCATGAACTTTCTGGCTTCCTCCCTGGGGAGCTCATAGTACTCAAGAGGAAGATTCTCCTTAACGATCTTCTTCATCTCTTCTTCGATCTTCTTAAGGTCCTCCTCGGAGAAAGCCTCCTCACGATCGAAATCGTAGTAAAAACCGTCATCAATTGCAGGACCTATTGCAAGCTTTGTCTCGGGCCAAAGTCTCTTAACTGCCTGTGCCATGATGTGTGACGCTGTGTGTCTGAAGCACTTTCTGTCTTCAGCATTGTTAAAATCAACCATTACACATATACCTCCTTGGTAATATTTCTATACTTCGGGGCATATTAAAAGCCATGCCCCAACAATTACTTTGGGATGCATGGCTGCACGGTTCCACCCAAAGTGCGTCTTCTTATATAGATCTTACGACCCGAGTCGGTCTCGCCTTTGAAAACGCCTCTTAATTACCCCTTAACGCGGGAAACGGCACGGATTGCTCCC
>JAGAFH010000224.1 GCA_017612755.1 Clostridiales bacterium | reverse complement strand
CTCTATGGGATATGCCCAGGTCAGCGGCCTTCCAATGCAGTACGGACTTTATGCTTCCCTGATCCCTATACTTATCTACGGTCTGTTAAGTTCCACAAGGAATTTTGTCTTCGGAGTTGATGCAGCTCCCGCAGCTTTAGTGGGCGGAGCTTTAGTCACTATGGGCATCGCTCTGGGTTCCGATGAGGCCATAAAGACAGTTCCTGTCATTACCACCATGGTGGCAGCCTGGCTGCTCCTGTTCTTTTTTCTGAGGGCCGGAAGGATAGTTAAATATATCTCTACTCCCGTAATGGGAGGATTTGTCACCGGGATCTGCGTCACCATCATCCTGATGCAGATCCCAAAGCTTATGGGAGGAGATCCCGGGACCGGAGAAGCCGTTGAACTCATTGCAGACATTATCGGGACTATCCCCGATGTAAACATTATCTCCCTGCTCCTGGGTCTCGGAACAGTCATCATAATCGTGGTGATGAGCCGGGTCGCCCCGAAGATCCCCATGCCCGTCATAATCATGGTGGCGGGATTTATCCTCACTAAGTACTTAAAGATCGACCAGTATGGAGTAAAGCTCCTGCCTCATGTGGACAGGGGACTTCCCATGCCGGTCCTTCCTGATTTCAGGGGAGAAGATATAACACCGCTTCTTTTCACATCACTTTCCATCGCCCTGGTCATCATGGCAGAGACCCTTCTGGCCTCCAGGAGCGTGGTCATGAAGGAGGGAGGAAAGATCATCCCCCAGCGGGAGATCCTGGCATACTCTCTTGGTAACTTCGCATCTGCTCTTGCAGGCAGCTGTCCGGTAAACGGCTCCGTCTCAAGATCAGCCCTCTCCAGACAATTCGGAGCCACTTCCCACATCATGTCGGTGACTGCATCTGCGGCTATGGTCCTGGTGCTCCTGTTCCTGACGCCTTATATAGAATTTCTGCCTGTTCCGGTCCTTACCGGCATCGTCATCGCCGCTCTCATAAATGCATGCGAGTTCGATCTTATGATAAAGCTCTTCAAGAACTCAAGACAGGAATTCTGGATCTTTATCTCTGCATTTCTCGGAGTCCTTATATTTGGTACAGTCTACGGCGTCATAATCGGCGTAGTCCTGTCCTTCGTGGCAGTCATCATCAAGGCTGTAGTCCCTCCTAAGGGATTCATGGGAATGGTGCCGGGTCACGACAGGCTCGTCATGCTTTCAAGATATAAAGATGCGGTGCCATTAAAGGACACTCTTATCTACAGGTTCGGAGGGAACCTTTTCTTTGCCAACATAGACACTTTCGAGAATGATATCGAAAAGAACCTGAAGCCTTCCACCGGGACAGTCATTGTCTATGCTGTCGGAATAGGTGATATAGACATGACTGCAGCTGAAAGGCTGACCCTTCTTAACAAACAACTGGAAGACAGGGGTATAAAGTTCTACATCACTGACCACCAGGGCCATCTTAACGACCAGCTGAGAGCATTCGGTGCAGGGGAACTGCTCCACAACGGAACGGTCAGAAGGACCTTCCGTCTGGCCTTAAGGGATGCAGGGATCCACCATCCATATCCTCTGGAGAACGGAAAGTTCCAGGGTGAGGACAAATCAGCCACCGACGATCTGACAGCGGAGCTAGAGTGGGTCTTCGGCAAAGAAAATGTGGACCGGGTCAGAGATAGGATGTCGAAGAAGGTCTTAAACGAGATCTCACAGGAGAAGGATATCACCGCCGAAGACCTGGAGATCGCCGAGGAACACCTGAACTTCGGTAAGATCGGACTTCTGGACGAAGAGGAGATCTTAAACATAATCGAAGCCAGGCTTGCGGATGCTGATTCCCTTCCTGCGGAGCAGAAGGAAGCTATCAGGAAAGCTGTCTCGGACAGAAGGTCTAAGGTCGAGAAGAGGATCGGAGAACTGTCCCCCAGGGCATTGAACCGCCTTAAAAAGTAAAAGCCTTTGCAGTAGTCAGATGGGACAGTGAGATAGTGTCCACTATATGCAGGATATCTCCTCTGATCTGGTCGATGGTGGGCATCCGGACTTCATTGCCGCAGAATACCAGAAGATCTGTTCCAAAGTAGTAGCCACAGGAGAGATAGTCCCTGAGTTTGATGGAGTTTTTGTGGGAATACCCTTCATCATCCAGCCTTCCCAGATATTCGATCATAAAGCATCTTCCGAACTCCGGCAGATATACAAGGAAATCAGCAGTATACCGGATGTCGTTACAAAGGACCTCGCAGTCATATTTAAACTGAAGCCCCAGATCAGTCAGAACCTGGGCGATCACCAGCTCCGCCCTGGACCTGTAGTTTACCCCGTTCAGCACATACCTGTTCCTGTTCTCATGGGGTGATGCCTCAGCTTTAGCCTTGAAGTAGAAATCCTTCCCCATCTGCAGCTCCTCATAAGGAGTGATACAAAATCCGGAGGCTTCATTCTCAATACCTTCGCAGGACGCTTCCAGTTCCTTCAATGCAGCCAGGATCTGTTCTCTTTTCTCATAGACTTCCTTTGCCTTAAGCCCGGTCTTTGAGTTGGACAGGAATGTACCGGTCTTTCCACCGGATCTGACCCTGTATACATCACGGCCTCTGTGGACACCTTTAGTTACTGCCGGCATTCCCGTCAGTCTCTTTGTCAGATGGATATATTTGGCTATCTTGTAGCTTTTCGGCAGTGATATGTTCTTCATAAGTGGAGCATATCATCTTTTCAAGTCTTTTTGGCACCAAATCCGTTACAATTTGCGACAATCCGATACAATGTCAAACGATGTCTCCGGTCTGTACGTAAAAAGTACGTGCAGACCCCTCCGGGAGAGACAAAATCGGGACAAATGCCCATTTGTACGTAAAATGTACGCGCAGGGCACCTTCAGAGAGACAAAATCCGTACAGGAGTTATTCAAGATCCTCGAAGGCTTCCAGTCCGGTCTTGCCGGCCACCTTGATATCCCCGTGATGGACCCGGGTCATGGTGAGGAAGCTCAAGAAAGCGAATGCAGCTGCATAGATGAACAGGATCTTATAGGATACGTGCCTCATGAGAAAGCCTGACAGGATGGGGGTCAGGATCTGGCCTGCCATGGAGGCGGTGTAATAGAATCCGGTGAACTTTCCGGTATCTGATCCTTTACACATCTCCACCACCATAGGAAGGGAATTGATGTTGATGGCGGCCCAGGCAAATCCCACCAGGGCGAAGACGATGAACATCAGCACATTCAGGGAATGCATCATGGTGGTCAGGAAGAAGGACAGGCCGAAGGTCAGTGTCAGGATCAGGGTCCCAAGGAAGATGGACTTCTTTCTGCCGATCTTTCCGGCCAGCTGTCCCAGCGGGATATAGGAGATGATGGCTCCCACATTGGCGATCAGGAAACAGGTGGAAGCTCCGCCTATGTCCTCGCCCATCAGTGACTTGATATAGGGGGTGAACCAGGTGACAACGGCATTGTAGCCAATGTACCAGAGCATGATGGAAGCCAGAAGGAATAGCATGGAGCGGAAGACATCCTTGGGAAGCTTCGTGCCGGAGGAGCTGTCCTTATTTTCCGACAGATCCCATTCCGGATGCTCCTTCTCGATCCTGTCATTCTCGGAAGAAAGAGCATTCTCCTTTACCGTCAGCAGCATGATGATCACCGCCAGTGCCATGACGGCTGATATAAACACGAATAAGATCCTGTAACTAACATGATCCAGTCCCTCTGTCTTTGACTTGGGATACATGATGGCAGTGAAGGCCAGATAGATGATGCCGCCGGCAGCTCCCATCAGGTTGATGACCGCATTGCCCTTGGATCTCAAAGGCTTGGGGGTGATATCCGGCATCAGGGCAACTGCAGGGGATCTGAAGACTGACATGGTGAACAGAAGAAGTCCCAGGATGATGATGAATCCGGCAAGTCCGTAGAAGGCCGTATTGACTCCGGCTGCCACTTTGTCATCGATGACGGGAAGGATGTTGATCAGCACGATGGCCACCAGTGTTCCGATGAGGATATAGGGCATTCTCTTGCCGATCCTGGTGCGGGTCCTGTCAGACAGCTTTCCGAAGACGGGAAGGAGGATCAGGGCCAGTACATTGTCTGCGGCCATTATGGCGCCGGTCCAGGTCTCATTAAGTGAGAAGGTGTTGGTCAGTATAAGGGGGATGACATTGTCATACATCTGCCAGAATGCGGTGATGGCAAGAAACGCAAGTCCTACAAGTACAGTGTTCCTGTAATTCAATTTCATAAAAACTTCACCCTCCCGAAACGACTTTCATGTTAATATTATCATAAGTGAAAAACCTGAGGAGGACATCTTTATGCAGCAGTTCGAATACCGTAAGGCAATCTGTTATTCAGGCTACAGGAAAGGCCAGAGCCCTAAGGGTGAGATGCCCACAAGAGAACAGGTGGAAGAGGACATTAAGATCCTGGCAGATCTGGGATACGGATACTTAAGGATGTACGATCCCAATGAGCATGCAAGGCTCGTCCTTGAGACTATCAGAAAGTACAACTATCCCATCAAGTGCATGGTCGGTATCGATTCCGACAATGAGATCAACAACCCGGGCTGTCCCTTCGAGGACCAGCACTACACCCCTGAGGAGCTTCAGGCCCACAGGGAGAGAAATGACCGGGAGCTGGAAAAGCTCATCGAGCTTACAAAGGAGTTCGATAACGAGATCTTTGCAGTATCGGTCGGAAATGAGAATACGCCCCCCTGGGGCCAGCACATGGTGTCAGAGTCCAGGCTCATCAGGCACGTAAGAAAGCTCAAGGAGAATCTGGATAAGCCCGTCACCTTCTGCGAAGGCGTCTCCGACTGGCCCAACATCAGAAACCTTGCAGCAGAAGTGGACTTCATTTCAGCCCACAACTATCCTTATCACTACAGCGGCGATATCGATAATGCAGTCTCCGACAACAAGATGTTCTACAAGAAGTTGCAGGAGCTCTTCCCAGACAAACAGATCATCTACACGGAGGTCGGCTGGAGCTCCCGGGCAACAGACAAGCCCCATGCAACCCTTGAGAATGAGAAGAGGTATATTACCGAACTCAAGGCCTGGCTGGAGGAAGACAAGGTCATAGCCTTCATCTTCGAAGCCTTCGACGAACTGTGGAAGGGGGACAGGCCTGAAGCATCCGAGTGCAACTTCGGACTTTATAACGAGGACAGGCAGCCCAAGTGGTAAAACAGGGAGAAGATTCCGCACAATACATTAAGATGACTACCATGCCAGTGGGAAAACTGGTGGCAAGACTCGCAGTCCCCACCATCACCAGCATGCTGGTCACAAATATCTACAACCTGGTGGACACCATGTTCGTAGGCATGATAAACACCGAAGCCAGCGGCGCCGTCAGCGTCGTCTTCGGTTTCATGGCCATAATCCAGGCCATAGGCTTCATGTTCGGCCACGGAGCCGGCAGCATCCTGTCCCGTAAACTGGGCGAAAAGGATCGGGAGGGAGCCTCCAGGATCGCCTCCACAGCCTTTTTGTCAGTCCTTATCATCGGTACCATACTGGCAATAGCCTCCATGGCCGGATCAAAGGATCTGGTGTATCTTCTGGGCAGCACAGACGAGATCGCCCCCTATGCGCAGAAGTATCTCTTCTGCATCCTTATAGCAACTCCCTTCACTATGGCCAGCTTCGTCATGAACAATGCCCTGAGATACGAAGGAAGGGCAGTCCTGGGCATGATCGGCATCCTGGCGGGAGCTGTCCTTAACATCGCGGGAGACCCCATCCTCATGTTCGGGTGCGGCCTGGGAATAGTAGGCGCCGGCATGGCTACCGCCATCGGACAGATCGCGGGATTCGTTATCCTCTTCATCATCTACAGCAGGGGAAAGACAGCCGTCATCCTGGATATCCACAAGATCACGAAAGACATAAGGGAGATGGGGGACATCCTGGGAACAGGTTTCCCTTCACTTGTAAGACAGGGCCTTACAAGTATCGCCACCATCATCCTCAATAACGCGGCAGAACCATACGGCAAGGAAGCCATCGCTGCCATGGGCATCGTGGGAAAAGTGGGATTCTTCGTCTTCGCCATAGCCCTGGGAGTCGGTCAGGGATTCCAGCCGGTCAGCGCCATGAACTACGGCGCCGGAAAGTTCAAAAGGGTCAGGGATGCCTATAAGTTCACCAACCTGATGGCAGAGGCCCTGATGTTTCTGGCGGCCGTCCCGGTATTTATATTCGCCGGTCCCATCATAAGAAGGATGAGAGACGACGAAGAGGTCATAAGGATCGGCATAAGAGCTTTAAGGATCTACCTGGCAGCTCTCTTTACACTGCCTCCCTGCATGGTCACGGAGATGCTCTATCAGAGCACCGGCCACAAGCTGGGCGCGTCGATCCTGTCCTCCTTAAGATCAGGCCTTTTCTTCATCCCCCTGATCATCATCTTAAGCAGGCTGAGAGGCCTTTCCGGCATCCAGGAAGCCCAGCCCCTTGCCTTTATCCTGGCAGTGGTCCCGTCACTTTTCATGGCGGTGGTCTTCTTCAGGAAGCTCCCCAAAGAAGATATTAATAAAAGCAAAAAAGCATGATAAAATAGTAATTACGGAATAAGAACCAGCGTATTTACCAGAGGGGTAAGAATATGAAAAAGCGTCTTAACATAGGTTTTCTCATCGACGATCTGGATAATTATTTTTCCAGCCAGGCCTGCAAGGGCGCAGAACTTGCCTGCAAGGCTATGGATGCCAACCTCTTTATCTTCCCGGGCCACTATCTGGGCGACACGGACAGTAAGTACGAGGGAATGGAATATGAGTATCAGTACAATTCCATCTTCCGTCTTGAGAGCATAAGAAAAGTAGATATCCTCTACGTCCTCATGGGTACCATCGGATCCAGGGCCCCCTTTGAAGTCCAGAAGGCTTTCATGGACCAGCTCCCGGATGTTCCCAAGGTAACCCTCTTCGCATCGGTGGAAGGATATCCTTCAGT
>JAGAFH010000223.1 GCA_017612755.1 Clostridiales bacterium | reverse complement strand
TGCTGTCTGATACTCATATTATTGGCAAAAGGATTTCTTATGCTCTTCTTATCATTCCTGCTAAACGCCATCTAAGCCTCCCCTGATCCCTCACATAAAGTATAACAAAAATAAACGACCGTACCTATGGTACGGCCGTCTTCAGTTCAAATTGTAATCTTTATCAGAAGCCCTTGGTTACTGCCATGTAAAGAACGATGGACATAGCTGCGAAGAGAACTGCTACGATCTTTGTAGCCTGCTTTAATCTCTCCTCGAGTGTCTGACCCTTGGACTTGCTGTAGTAGGAATCTGTAGAAGCACCGGAAATGGCACCCATACCCTGGTCGTTACCTTCCTGAACGAGGAACAGAACAACCATGATAACTCCCAAAAGGATATCAAATATAGACAAAACAACATCAAGTGCGCTCATTTATAAGCCTCCGATATTTATAATTCAATAGTTTCAGCCGTAAGATAATATCATACGGATATTTGATGTGCAAACCTTATTTTGCTGTGGCAGCACCCTTAATCGCCTTAAACACCTCACTTACCGTGAAAGGTATCAGCGCCAAAGGAATAATGACCAGCCAGGCTGCGGGGTTAAGAGCCACATTGTCGAAGATCTTGTTTACGCCCGGGATGTAGATTACGGCGACAAGCATAACCAAAGACAGTCCGACTGCCATATTCATTAGCTTGTTCGTAAACAGACCGAGCTTAAACACGGACATTCTCTCGGATCTCGAAGCATAAGCACGAAGCAGCTCGGCAAGGATAAGCGTAGCAAACGCCACCGTTCTCGCGCCCGTGAGAGCCTCGATGTCCGAGGAGAAGAAGAAACCGTTATTACGTGTAAGCGGGATCAGGAAAGCCGCCGCAACGCAGCCGAAGATGGCGAATGCCTGTACGAAGATCTGAACCAGCATACTTCTGTTGATGATGGGCTCTCCCTTAGGTCTCGGGGGCATCTTCATGATGCCGGGCTCACCCTTTTCCCTTCCGAGGGCAAGGGCGGGGAATGAGTCTGTTACCAGATTGAGCCAGAGAAGCTGGATAGCCGTAAGGGGCGCAGCTATTCCCGGAATGACCGTATTGGGGATAAGAGAGATCAGGAAGATGACCAGGATCTCACCGACGTTACAGGAAAGAAGGAAGTTGACGAACTTTCTGATATTTGAATAGATGACCCTTCCCTGCTCAACTGCCTTAACGATAGTTGCGAAGTTGTCATCCATTAAGATCATGTCAGCGGAGTTCTTGGCAACGTCTGTTCCCGTGATACCCATGGCAACACCGATATCAGCTGCCTTAAGGGCGGGAGCGTCATTGACGCCGTCACCTGTCATGGAAGCGATATGGTTATTAGCCTTAAGGGCTGTGACGATCTTGACCTTATGCTCGGGAGATACTCTCGCATAAACATTAGTTGTCTCGCAGGCAACCTTCAGGTCTTCGTCTGTCATCTTGTCCAGCTCAGATCCGGAAAGGGCTCCTGCATTATTATCCATCATCTCCAGGTTGTTGGCGATGGCGACTGCGGAATCCTTGAAGTCACCGGTGATCATTACCGTCCTGATGCCGGCCTCCTTACAGACTGCGATAGCGGCCTTTGCCTCTTCCCTTGCCGGGTCGATCATGCCCACAAGACCTATGAATACCAGATCCTTCTCATGTTCGAAATCAGGCTCGATACCCTTGTCGTGTCTCTTATATCCAAAGGCAAGGACTCTTATTGCCTGGCAGGCAAAGTCGTGGTTCTGCTTGGAAATCCTGTCGAGGAATTCGGGAGTCATAGGCTGCTCACCGGACTGGTCCAGATAATATGCGCATCTGGAGAAGACGATATCGGGAGCGCCCTTTGTATAGCTGATGATCTTTCCATCTTCGATACCTGTGTGGTATGTGGTCATCATCTTTCTGTCTGAATCGAAGGGAAGCTCCATGACTCTGGGGTATCTGCCCATCATCTCTTCCCTGTGCATATCAGTCTTTGATCCCAGAGTCGTAAGAGCGCCCTCCGTAGGGTCTCCGATACAGGAGTAGGATCCATCCTGCTCCTTTACGATAGCTGCATCATTACAGAGGACTGCAGCTCTTATAAGGCTTTCTGTTACTCCCTTAGGCTGGGCAACCTTGCCGTCAGGTCCCATAAGCCTTCCTTCGGGAGCATATCCGTTTCCTTCTACGTCATATACGTGAAGACCGTCATAGATGACCTTTACCGTCATCTGGTTCTGGGTAAGGGTTCCTGTCTTATCGGAGCAGATAACATCTACGCATCCCAAGGTCTCTACTGCCAGAAGCCTCTTTACGATTGCATTGTTCTGGGCCATCTTTGTCATTCCGATGGAAAGGACGATGGTAACTACTGCTGCCAGGCCTTCAGGGATAGCTGCGACTGCAAGGGATACAGCTGTCATGAGAGCATCTGTAACACCTGCCTTCTGAACAAAGACATCTACAACAAATACGATGATGCAGACGATGATACATACGACAGCCAGGACCTTACCTAAGGAGTTGAGGCCCTTCTGAAGAGGAGTAGCCTCATCATCCATATCGGATAGCCTTCCTGCGATCTTACCGAGCTCAGTATCCTTACCGGTAGCTGTGACAACGCCTCTTGCTCTTCCGTATGTGACGGCCGTGCCCATAAAGAGCATATTCTTTCTGTCGCCGATGGAGCAGTCTTCTTCCAGGACTGCATCCGCATCTTTGTCTACAGGAACTGACTCACCTGTGAGGGAAGCCTCCTCAGCTTTAAGGGAGCTGGAGGATAAGATCCTGATATCTGCGGAGATGGCATCACCTGCATCGATGGAGATGATGTCACCGGGAACGATCCTGTCGGAGTCGATCATGACCAGCTCACCGTTTCTGATGACCTTGGTCTGGGGGGAGCTCATCTTCTTGAGGGCTGCAAGGGCCTGATCGGCCTTACCCTCCTGATATACGCCCAAGATTGCATTAAGTATTACGATGGCCAGAATGACTATAACGTCGATCCAGCCTTCAAATCCGTTATTCTCCTTGATAGCCATGAAAGCCGAGAGACAGGCTGCGGCAATGAGGATGATTACCATGGCATCAGCGAACTGGGCCAGGAGCTTCTTCCACAGGGGAACCTTCTTCTCTTCGCCCAATGAGTTGGGACCATACTTCCCGAGCCTCTCACCTGCTTCTGTAGATGTAAGACCCTTCTCAGGATCTGTAGCAAGACTCTTGATAACTTCTTCTGTCGAACTGGCAAACGGCTTTTCCATATCCATATACCCCTTATTTAAAAAATAGCCTGAGATATTATAAAGCATTTACCCGCGTTTTAATATAGCTGTCCGACTAAAATTGCAAAAACTCTCATTTAGTCGGACAGATTTGGGCTTTTTTCAGATCCCGACCCGTTTTTTGACCGACTAAAATCGCAAAAACTCCCATTTAGTCGGACAGATCGATCAGTTTTTTGTACAAAAACGCCTGTTTTCGACTGTGAGAGGCCTCTTTGATTCTAAAACTGTCCGACTAAAACAGCAAAAACCTCATTTTAGTCGGACAGCAGGTCTTTAAAAGCACAAAAAAAGGATCGCCCGAAAGCGATCCTTTGGTGCCCAGAGACAGAATCGAACTGCCGACACGGGGATTTTCAGTCCCCTGCTCTACCGACTGAGCTATCTGGGCATACATTGACCGGTCCCAAGGAACCGGTCAAGTGGCGACGCAGAAGGGGCTCGAACCCTCGACCTCCAGCGTGACAGGCTGGCATTCTAACCAGCTGAACTACTGCGCCATTGGTGGAAACTACAGAGCTCGAACCTGTGACCCTCTGCTTGTAAGGCAGATGCTCTCCCAGCAGAGCTAAGCTTCCATCTTGATTGCTGGTACCCTTCCTTTCAGAAGCGCAAAAGAAGTATATACGAAAGGTGCATATCCTGTCAACAATAAATTTTACCTTGAATAATAAATATACAGGTATGCATCTGTCTGGCTTTCGGAATCAATGAAGAAAACATATTCATGCTCATCCACATCAGAATAGACTCCTATCCAGACATTGCTGTTGTATTCCGGTGTGGGAATAAGAGAATAGCCGTCAAAAAGATCATCCGCAGTAGCCTGATAGTTCTCATAACTCAATATATCGCACTGGAGCCCGGGATAGGCTTCCACAAGAAGATCTACCGTCTTCCAGGGATCTGAATGGTCTACTTTGATCTTTGCTTCGTATGCAGCTCTGAATGAAGGGATACCGTGTTTCTTGACCTTCACGATCTCCATATCTTCAGTAAGTTCGAAATCATTGGTCCTCCGGACCAACTTTTCACTGCTGTCAAAAAGATATAGTCCTGCTGTAATAAGGACAAGTACTACTGCAACTATGATAAGCTTGATATTTTTGGTCTTCATTGGCTTTTCTCCTTATCCTTCTATATGATAAAGCCTTTTCCCGTTTTGGCAAGTAATGTCTATGACATCTTCCGGATCCATGCCCTTAAGTTCTGCGATCTTTAAAGCCACATAAGATACATAAGCGGGCTCGTTGGTCTTCCCCCTCATGGGTACAGGAGCCAGATAAGGGCTGTCAGTCTCGATGACTATCCGGTCCATGGGAACTGCCTCAAGTATGGCAGGGGTCTTCTTATTATTCTTAAAGGTCAGGGGACCGTCAAATCCGATATAAAAACCCATCTTCACCAGTTCTGAGGCGATCTCGGGGGAAGTTGAACAGCAGTGGCATACTCCCGGAGAAGCGATAAGTTCTTCGCTCCTTAAGATATCCATACAGTCTCCCGTAGCCTCCCGCTCGTGAAGGATGATGGGGATATCGAAATCCTTAGCGATCTTCAGCTGGCGCCTGAAGACTTCCCTCTGGATATCCCGGGGAGACAGGTCAGAGTGGTAGGCCAGTCCGATCTCGCCTAAAGCCATTATCTTCAGCACTTCCCTTTCCTTAAGCCACTCCCTGATCTGT
>JAGAFH010000222.1 GCA_017612755.1 Clostridiales bacterium | reverse complement strand
CTGAAAGAACTCCGTAAAAAGGAAAAGCAGGAAGAGAAGGAATCCCTTAAAAGGGCAAAGGAAGAAGAAAAAGAAAGACTTGCCCGGGAAAAGGAAGCGAAGAAGGAAGCTGACAGGAAAAAAGCTGCCATGAGCGCTGCCGAAAGGGACAGGGAAAGAGCAGCTGCTGCCGAAAGATACGCCCAGGATCTGGAGAGAAAAAGGGCGGAAAACAGGAAGAAGAAGGCAGAGAGGGCCAGGGCAAGAAAGCTGGCTAAGGGAAACGAGCTTCCGCCGTCGGAAAGACAGTATCTTGAAGGATTTCCACTTAAGTTTGTCCATGTTCTCTATATCTTCCTGGGAATATCGGTCCTGATATTTGCGTGGGCATTTCTGATGCACCCTGCCATGAGGGTCCAGACTGTCGTCGTGGAAGGAAACTATGCCCTTTCCGATGAGGAGATCATCGACAGCCTGGGGATCGAGTATGGTGAGCATATACTTACCGGGCATCTCTCCGCTGCCAGAAGGTTCGTATCAAATAACCCCTATATCATGTCAGCCAAAGTCACACCGGTATTTCCTTCAGGACTTAAGATCACTGTGGACGAGAGGATGAAGATCGCCTACATCAAGACTGCCGACGGATATATCGCCATTGATGACGAGGGTACCGTACTTGAGTTCTCGGCCCAGTATACGGATGAGGTACATCCCGTGATCTGCGGTCTGGACATAGACCATGCGGTGATAGGAAAAAAGCTGGATATCCTGGATGATATGGATTACCAGAAGATGATCATCGTTCTGGGAGCAGTCCTTGCTGCCGATCTTAACAGTACGAAAGATGACGATTACAGCCTCTTTGACAATCTTCAGGAAGTGAGGATCGTTCCCAGCGGACTTATATTCATAACCATAACCCTGCCTGAAGGATCTGAGCTTCAGGTCAAGCTGGATGATATCGACAATATATCCGATGATATGCACTGGCTCATGTACGCCATAGAGGAGGGCGCGATGCGCGATCTGCCCCACGGAGCCCTTGATATGACGGGCGATGAGTATATCTTCAGGGAGTCTGTATCATAACAGTAACACAACGGAAATCCATTAGAATTTGCATAAAATAGAAAAAAAGCTTAACATTAGTGTTGTATTATTAACTTTATATATTGTGTAAGCACAATATTTAGGTTAAAATTCAAGATGTCGTACTATATATAGTTATTAATAACTGGAGGATACTTGATATGTCTGAAAAACGCGGTTTTGTTTTGGACGAGGAACACTTTGCTACCATTAAGGTAATCGGCGTCGGCGGCGGCGGATGTAATGCCGTAGACAGAATGCTCGACAGCGGAGTGCAGGGGATCGAATTTATTTCTATCAACAGTGATAATCAGGCTTTGGCCAGATCAAAAGCCCCCATCAGGATCCAGATCGGTGAGAAAGTCACAAGAGGTCTCGGATGCGGTGCCGATCCCAGCGTTGGCGAGAAAGCTGCTGAGGAGTCCAAAGACGAGATTGCTGAAGCTATCGCCAATACAGACATGCTCTTTATCACAGCCGGCATGGGCGGTGGTACAGGTACAGGTGCAGCTCCCGTTGTTGCACAGATCGCCCAGGAACTGGGTATCCTTACAGTTGCCGTAGTAACAAGACCTTTCGGTTTTGAAGGTGCAAGAAGATCCTCCAACGCAGAGCGCGGAATCAGGGAACTTGAGAAGTATGTTGATTCCCTTGTAGTTGTTTCCAACGACAAGCTTCTTGAAGTAGTAGACGACGACACATCCTTCGAGGATGCATTCAATATGGCAGATCAGGTACTGAAGTTCGGTGTTGCCGGTATCTCTGACCTGGTAGCTATCCCCGGACTTATCAACCTCGACCTTGCAGATGTAAGAAGAGTTATGACCAAGGCAGGCGTATGCCACATGGGTATCGGCCGTGCTTCCGGTGAGGGCAGGGCTACTGCTGCCGTTAAGCAGGCTATCAACTCTCCTCTCCTTGATACGACTATCGAAGGCGCTAACGGAGTTATCGTTAACTTCACAGGCGGCAGGAACATGAAACTCCAGGAGATCGATATGGCTGCCAAGCTCGTAAGAGAGGCAGTTGCTCCCGAGGCTGAGATCATCGTCGGTGCTGTTATCGACACATCCCTTGAGGACGAGATCATGATCACAGTCATCGCTTCCGGTTTTGATAATTCCGTAAATGCTTCCGCAGGACACCGTGCAAGCACATCAGTCCTTTCAAGGAACAATCCCCAGATCGTAACTGAGCAGCCCAGAGTTCAGGCAGCCCAGCCCAGAAATATCTACAGCAATCAGAGACAGCCTGCACCTGCACCCGCTCCCCAGCCCGTTCAGAATGCAGCTCCCGGATTCCTCTTCGGAGATGATTCCGCTAATGTTGTCCAGGCTAAGAGAGAAGAAATCACAGAGCAGCCGGCTCCCGCACCTGCACCCGCTCCCCAGCCCGTCCAGGTACAGCCCGCACAGCAGGTTCAGCCTTATGGTACTCCCAGACAGGCACAGCCCGCTCCCGCTCCTGTTGCTCCCAACCAGATGGGCGGAAGGCCTCAGGCTAATGTAGCTCCCCAGCAGGCTCCCGAGCAGGCAGCACAGCCCGCCAAGTCAGCTAAGCCCTGGTTCATGTTCGGAAGGGATTCTGAATCCTGACCGGGAAGGTACTGTTGATATATGAGATGCCCCAAGTGCGGCAATGCTGATGATAAGGTGATCGATACCAGACCCTCTGAGGAGGGAAGAACGATCAGAAGAAGGAGGGAATGTCTTTCCTGCGGAAATCGTTTTTCCACCATCGAGCGCGTAGAGGGCCTGAGTCTTAAGGTTATAAAGAAAGACGGAACAAGGCAGGATTTCTCCAGCGAGAAGCTTCTTGAGGGCCTGTCCTCGGCATGTTCCAAGCGTCCCGTATCCAATGAAGAACTTGTCAGCATCGTTGGCGAGATCGAGAATATGATCCAGGACCAGAAGAACGGAGAGCTTTCCACTAAGGTTATCGGCGAGCATGTCATGAAACGTCTCAAGGAATTGGATAAGGTAGCTTATGTAAGATTTGCTTCCGTATACAGGGACTTTACGGATGTCTCATCTTTTACTAAGGAAATCGAGAACATTAACAGAGGGTGATCAAGATGAAAAAGGTTTTGCTGATCGATGACGATCCCGGAATAATCGAAGTACTCAAGATGTATTTTGAGAAGGAAGGCTATAATGTCTCCATCTGTATGCAGGGTGATAAGGCAATCGCTACATTTAATGTTGCCAAGCCTGACATCATCATCCTCGATCTTATGCTTCCCGGCATGGACGGAAATGAT
>JAGAFH010000221.1 GCA_017612755.1 Clostridiales bacterium | reverse complement strand
ATATCTCATATACAGTTAAAAAGAGATTCGGCATGGATTATCAGACAGAAGTTCCCAGGTTTATCACCAGGTATGGGTTTGATCATAAAGCGTTCCCGGATGAATGATCCCTGGATGGTATAATCAAAGGGTAAGTTTCTATCAGGCAACAGCAAAAAAGGGTGGAAAAGATGGATTACGAAAAGATCAAAGAACTGTCCGGCGCCAACATGGACATCGATCTGGTCAGCGATAATGTGGACTGGGATCAGTGCGCCTGCCCGTGGAACCTGGCTGAAAATACCAAAGAACATAAATGCGCCGTAAAAGACACTTCAATATGTAAGTATTTCTGCGGGATCAAATACCTGGACAGTGTACTTTGCAGCTATCCTCACAAAAACAATGATGTGTTGTAAACCATAAGAAATACGACGGAGGAGGTGCCGCCTATGTTGATCGGGCTGATAATCGCAATATGGATAGCTGATATAGTATTTCAGTATTTCCGGTACACTAAAGATTCGCAGAAGTGTAACTATCTGGGAATGATCTGTGCAATGATCTCAAGTGGGATCATCGTGTATCTTATATCCTTAGGCAACAGGCCGGACACCAGTTCATATATTGTGAACGGAGCCAAGGTGAGCGCTGAGTCACACAATTATATGTCAATGTTTGTTATCTGGTTGCTCGCAGGGGCGGCACTTAACCTTATCGCCATGGGGATCGGGTATATGATCTCATCGGCCGTGCAAAAGAAAAAGTGATATGCAGGAACGGGGAATATGGAAAGACCTGTAACGACGTTATTTATGCTCATGTCCGTAGACGGTAAGATCAGTACCGGATCTACCGATAATTTGGATGTGGATAAGGACCTTCCGAAGATCGAAGGTGTCAGGGAAGGTATCCACCAGTACTATGAGATAGAGCAGACTACAGATCTGTGGTCCTTTAACACAGGGCGTGTTCAGGCGAAGATGGGTGTTAACGGGAAGCCCTTCCCTGAAAAGAGTCCGGTTTCTTTTGTGATACTGGATAACCGTCATCTGACGGAACATGGCGTACGCTATTTCTGCGAATTCTCCAAAGAATTCGTTCTTGTGACTACGGATCCAAAGCATCCTGCATTTGGTATCAAGGCAGATAATCTGCATATCATCCTTCAGCAGGAACTGTCCCTTTCAGATATGCTTAAGACACTGAAGACTGACTTTGGTTGTGAGCGGTTAACGATTCAGTCTGGGGGCACCCTTAACGGATTGTTTCTGCGGGAGAAGCTTTTCGATTATATAGATATAGTCGTAGCTCCCGTACTCATAGGAGGAAAGGACACCGCTACGCTGATCGACGGTGAGTCTTTGAAAGATGAATGTGACCTGGATAAACTGGGACCACTTCAGCTGGTAGAATGTAAACAGCTGGAAGATTCCTATATCAGGCTGCGGTATAAAGTAAGAGGTTAGATCATGGAAACAGTTATTACAGACCGGGCCGGAGGTGTCTTATGAATGAAGCTTTAAACAGGAAGTGTGAACTTCTGCTTAATAATCTTTCTGCAGTAAACAGGGCGTTTCTCTTTAGTGATCCTTTGCTCAGCCTTGCTTCGGCCCTGATATTTACTTCCGCTGACCGTGAAGCAGATCCTGAAAAACTTTCGGAATGTAAAAAGATACTGGGCAGGAACACAGGTCTTCTGTCGAACCTCAGGGCAAATCCCAGGCAGGTACTTCTGAGCAAGATGGCTCTTTCCGATGATCCGGAAAGCTATCTTTCCTGTGTTAAGGATGTTTACAAGAAGATACATCAGGGCAGGAAACTTGAGAATACCTATATGTTCCTCGCGGCCATCCTGATCTGTGATCTCGGAAGGCAGGACGAGGCAGAGGAACTTGTATCCAAAGCTGAAGCTGTCAGATCCCTTATGGAAAAGGATCACCCGGTCCTGACAGCGTCCGAAGATACATCCTTTATAATGCTCCTTGCCCTTACTGATAAGAGCGTCGAGACCATAGTCAGCGACATCAGGGAAGCATATGATTATCTAAAGAAGACATGCAGGATCGGAGCCGGATCTAACGGTATCCAGGGCCTGAGCGAAGTCCTTTCCGTTTCCTATGGAGATACGAAGGAGAAATGCGACAGGGCCGTAAGGATCCTCAATACATTTAAGGACCGGGACGAAAGGTACGGGACGGACAGTGAACTCGCCGTTCTGGGATCTCTTATCGATGTTGATCTTGATGTCGATACCATGGCAGATGAGATAATCGAAACAGCTGCCCTTCTTAAGGAGAACAAAGGATTTAAGGATGAAGCGATGGGAAGGACCAGAAGGCTGATGTACGCTTCCATGCTCGTTTCTGAAGTTTATGGGAAAGAGTCTGCCGTTATGGGTAACGCCATCATAAGTAATACGATATCATCCGTTATCGCCAAGCAGATCTCCGTAGCGATCACTGTCGCTGTTAATCTCGCATCGGCGGCGGTTCCGGGCGACGACGAATAACGTTTCCCGTGATTCGGGAGGCTATTTCGGATATCATTTTTTTGTTTCCGGGCCTGACAATAAATTTTTAGTATTTTTCTCCTAAATATTCTATTAGTGACCGCTTTATAGTAAAATTAATGAAATATCTGTGATCGGAGAATCATTATGGCAAAGTGGATCATGGTAGTTGATGACGACACCACCAACCTTCAGATGGCGGGTCATATCCTAAGCAAGAACAATATGAGAGTTACGGCACTTAAGTCAGGCAGGGCGATGCTTGATTATATAGATGCCAAAGGCGTTCCGGATCTGATACTTCTTGATATCAAGATGCCGGGCATGGACGGTTTCGAAGCCCTCTCCAAATTAAGAGAGCTCGAGAGTGAAAAGGGGATAGGCGAGATCCCGGTAATCTTCCTCACGGCAGAGGAAGATGTAAATACGGAGACCAAGGGCTTCGAGCAGGGAGTCGCCGATTTCATAAGAAAGCCCTTTAATCCCGATGTACTTCTCAGAAGGATCGATAATGTGGTATCTACCCACAACGAGATGAAGTCCATCAAAGAAGAGGCGTCCATAGACAAGCTCACGGGATTTCTCAATAAGGCAGCCACCGGCGCGGAACTGTCGAAGATGTGTGCCGACTTGAGCGGATGCCTCATGATGCTGGACCTGGATTCATTTAAGCTGGTCAACGATATATATGGCCACGAGGCCGGAGATAAGATCCTTATCGCCGTTTCTGATATCATCAGGGACACTGTTCCTGAAGGAAGCAAGAACGGAAGGATCGGCGGAGACGAGTTCGTATCCTTTGCTGCCGGCATCTCTTCAGAGGAAGAAGTGGCAAAGATCACCAAAGATCTCAATGAGAAACTTGTTGCAAAGGCCAGGGAGATATTAGGTGAAGATATGAATATCCCCCTTGGCATGTCAGTCGGCGCGATCATGGTCCCCAAATACGGAAATGATTACACATCCCTTCTTAAGATGGCTGATAAGTCCCTGTATAAGGTCAAGAAAAACGGCAAGCACGGTTACTCTCTCTATTCCTTCGACAATATCTCCCAGGAGGACAAAAATACTACAGCCCAGACTATAGATGCGCTGTCTGAGATCATGGGAGAAAGATCGGTATCCAACAACGCCCTTCAGCTGGATATGGATGCTTTTACCTATGTTTACCGTTATGTTATGAGATATGTGTCCAGACACGGCATTAAAGCATGTAAACTGCTCTTTACCATCGATCCCGTGGATGGCATAGGCGACGAAGAATATGCCGATGCCTGCGACGAGTTCGGTAACCATCTGAGACAGTCACTCAGAAAGTCCGATATCATTACCAGGAACAGATACAATCAGTATTATGCATTCCTGACGGAGTTCCGTGAGGGATTCATATCAAAGGTAGTAGACCAGATAGTCGAGACATGGACCGAAAAGAACGGAAATAAGATCACCATAAAATACGAAAGTGAGTTCATCAGTTCCAATGCGGGAGGCGCCCTTAAGGTTGAGGGCAAGCATGTTATCGTCGTTGATGACGATTCAACTGATACAAAGGTCACCAGGAAAGTCCTGAAAGATGCGGGTGTCAGGGTTACTGTTTTCGAGTCCGGACAGGCACTTCTTGATTATATAGACAGCAATGAGGAACTTCCGGATCTTATCCTGCTGGATGTGAAGATGGCCGGCATGGACGGATTTGAGACTCTTGAGAGACTGAGACAGAGGGGAAGCGATGTTGCCGATACCCCGGTAATGTTCATTACGGCAGACGGCAGTGACGGCGCTGAACTCAAAGGCCTTGAACTTGGAGCCCAGGACTTTGTCAGAAAGCCTTTTGCTCCTGAAGTGCTTTTGCACCGGGTCAACAACATCCTTGAACTTGTAATGCTCCGAAAGAGATATAACAGGAAGTAATACTTCACAAAAAGAGGTTTTATATGAGCGGTAAAAGCCAGATAAATGATCTATTCAAGACGTCAAACCTGCTGCTCCTTATAGGATTTACCATATTTGCAGCACTTGCAGCGGTGGAGACATTCGCTGTGGGATGGGAAAAGTGGGCTATGGCCCTTGTCGCCCTGGCGGTAGCAGTGTGCTGGGGAAGCTACATCAACCATATAGGTACAGATGTATCCAGACTCTGGACGTGCGCGGTCCTGATAATGTGTACCTATTTCTTCTGCGCGGTGCATCCGGCCTGGAGCCTTGATTCGGCGGTCGTCATCGCCATCTTTATCTTCATGTTCACCATGACGGGCATTAAGGGGCTGACGATCCTCTGTCAGATAACCTATTACCTGGCTACCGTGTATAACGTGGTGACACAGATCGATTCCGGACTTGATGTGGAGGATACTATGGTCCTTCTGACCCAGTCTGTCATCCTTGTCATCATGATAACGGTACTGGCTTGGTTCTCGAGAATGATCATCAGCAAGTGGACTGATGTAATGAACGAGTCCCAGAACGAGATCGAAGATCTTAAGGAAGCCACAGAGCGTCTTAATGATTTCCTGGCTAATGTATCCCATGAGATCAGGACTCCCGTCAATGCGGTCATCGGTCTTACCGGCGTATGTATAGAGAAGGAGAGCAACTCTGAGATCAGGGATGATATGGTGGCTGTAAGGAGCGCCGGACGTAAAGTAGCAGAACAGATCGGAGACATCCTTGATTATTCCGAACTTGACAGAGGAAAGCTCGTTTCCAATGACGAAGACTATATGATCTCTTCTCTTATCCACGACCTGGTAAATGAACTGGCTGAGTATAAGAAGGAAGGGGTAGAACTGGTCATCAACATAAGCCCCAGCATTCCGGCCGTAATGAATACGGATGTCTCAAAGCTTAAGAAGATCATCAGATCCCTTGTATCCAACGGACTTAAGTACACATCCGAAGGCGGTGTTTATCTTCGTATAGATGCCGATACACATGATTATGGCGTAAACCTCTGTATCGAGGTTACGGATACCGGTATAGGAATGACTCCCACACAGCTGGAGAATGCATACGAGAGTTTCTACCAGGCAGATTCCGGAAGGTCCCGTGCCGCATCCGGTCTTGGCCTCGGTCTTAGTATCGTAGCAGGTTTCGTTGAACTTCTGGGCGGCTTTATGACTATCAGAAGTAAGGTGAATGTGGGAACTTCAGTCAGGGTAAGTATTCCACAGAGAGTAGTGGACGCATCCAGCTGTATGTCCCTTGCCGATCCTTCAAGTCTTTGTGTCGGTGCTTATCTTCACTTTGATAAGTTCCCGAACCCGATGGTAAGAGAGTACTACAACGAGGCTGTTATCAATATCGTTAAGGGACTCGGGATCCATATGCACAGAGTCGATAATGTGGAAAGCCTCCGTGCCCTTGTGGACAAAGAAGAGCTTACCCATCTTTTCGTCGGGGAGGAGGAATATGATACCGATCCGGATCTTATCGAGTCTCTTGCCAGAAAGATGATAGTTACTGTCGTTACGGATCCTGATGCCAAGTTCCCCTTCGGATCCAGGGTCAAGATCATGGAGAAGCCCTTCTACTGTTTCCCTGTAGTATCTACTTTGAATTCCAAGTTCAGAGGCGATGCTGACGGAGATGAGCATATGGTGGTCAGGGATGTCCATGCACTGGTCGTAGATGACGAGCCTATGAACCTTGTGGTAGCAAAGAGTATCTTCAACAGATACGGTATGAAGGTATCTACAGCCACATCAGGAATGGAGTCTGTTGAGATGTGCCGTAAAGAGAAGTACGACATTATCTTCATGGATCATATGATGAGCGGAATGGACGGTGTGGAGGCACTTAAGAAGATCAGATCTGATGTTACGGGCCTGGACCATGATGTCCCTGTTGTGGCCCTTACTGCCAATGCCATGAGTTCTGCCAAGAAGATGTTCGCAGACGAAGGTTTTGACGGATTTGTCAGTAAGCCTATCGAGACTGAGGAGCTGGAGAGAGTCCTCCGTAAAGTTCTTCCCAAGTCTGCTATTACCTACGTTAAGAATGAGGAGGAGTATGAAAACTTCCTCAATGATAAGGAATACGAAGTCAAAGAGAGTGCCCCTTCGGATGGCCCCGTTTCCTTCAAGGAATCACTTCATCTTTCCGGAGTGGATGTTGAGACCGGACTTCACTACTGCGCAGGGGATCTGGATTTCTATAAGACGCTCCTGGTCCAGATAGCTTCAGAGGCTCCCGATAAGATCGGAAAGCTCCGGAAGGATTACGAGACGAAGGACTGGAAGGATTACGAGATCCTTATCCATGCGACCAAGAGTACCACCAAGACTATCGGAGCTCTTGATGTTTCCCAGGAGGCTCTTGATCTGGAACAGTCTGCCAAGAACAAGAATATCGATTATATCGAGAAGAATCATGAACGTGTGATGACTATGTATGAGGATCTGATAAGGTCCATAAATGAAGCCCTTGCCATCGATGCGCCGGCAGGAGCAGATAAAGATAATAAGGTAGAAGAGGATGACGATCAGTTTGACGAAGTGTTCGAATTCTCTCCGGATGAGGAGGGTTGATCATGTTTAAGAATCTGAATAAGTTAAAAGCCTATCTTTTTGATAATGCCAACGACTTAAGGCTCCGTGTATTTATGTTTGCAGAATTTGCGACACTTCTTCTGCTTACGATCACCACCATTGAACTTTGGATCTGTGCTTCATCCACCCGTCTGATCATAATGCTTTCCTGCGTTATCGGTCTGTTTATCATTACCGGTTCTATAGCTATCAGGACAAAAAAAGTTAATGTGGGAGCCATACCTATAATCGTAGTCATGTGCTTTCTGCATTTTACAAGTACCTTCTTCTTTGATGGCGGTATCAACGGAGTAGCTCCGCTGTGGTTTGTCTATGATGTCTTCCTGATAGCGGTAATGCTCTCCGGAAAGCTCAGGGTCATCTTTTTCGTGCTCATGCAGCTGACGGGGCTTCTCTGCTATGTGGTTTCCTATAAGCACCCCGAATCTGTATCTTCTACTCTGTCCACTACGAGTTTTTCAAGAAATATCTATTCATTCTCCGTATTGGTCATGAGCTGTATAGCTGTATCCGTGCTTATCTTCCTGATCGAGACGCTCTATGAGAGCCAGAATAAGATCGCCGAGAGACAGAAGAAGGAGATCGAGGCCCTTAACGCATCCCAGAACAGATTCTTCTCCAGCATGAGCCATGAGATAAGGACACCCATCAATACCATCATCGGTCTTAATGAGATGATATTAAGGGAGAATATCAATGACGAAGTAGCAGAGGATGCCATCAACATAAGAGTAGCAGGTAAACTGCTCCTTAACCTGATCAACGATATCCTTGATATGTCCAAGGTCCAGGCCGGAGATATGCATATCCTTGTTGATGCTTATGATACGGGAAATATGCTGTCCGAGATAGTGGGATCCCTCTGGATAAGAGCCAAGGAGAAGAACCTGGATTTCAAGATCAATGTTGCTCCCGATGTGCCTGCCGAACTTATGGGTGATGAGGTCAGGATCAAGCAGATCCTTATGAACGTCCTCAATAATGCCATCAAGTATACAAAGGAAGGTTCCGTCTCCCTCAATGTCAGCTGCGAAAAAGCAGAAGACAGTGATACATATAAGATGATCTACTCTGTGGCAGATACCGGTATGGGCATCAAAAAAGAGGATATCCCTTATCTGTTTACAGCTTTCAAGCGTGTTAATGAGGACAGTACAAAGCATATCGAGGGTACAGGTCTCGGCCTTTCCATCGTAAAGCAGCTCCTGGACCTTATGGACGGAAATGTTACTGTTAACAGCGTTTACACCAAGGGTTCCACATTTATCATCGAAATACCCCAGAAGGCCGCTTCCGACCGTAAGATCGGCGAATATGATTATGCAAGGAACCATTCCCTCGTCAAGAGAGGAAAGTATAAGCAGAAGTTTGAGGCTCCCGAGGCCAGGATCCTTGCAGTTGATGACAACGCTTCCAATCTTCTGGTAGTAACAAAGCTCCTGCGTGATACAAAGGTCGTGATCGACACTGCTGCCAACGGAGTGGAGGCGCTTAAGATGACTCTCAATACTGAATATGATCTTGTGCTGATGGATCATCTCATGCCTGAGATGGACGGTATCGAGTGCTACCAGAATATCCAGAACCAGCCCGGAGGAAAGAACAAGAGCACTAAGGTGGTGGTCCTCACGGCCAATGCCGACGAAGAGAGCCGTATGCTCTATGCCCAGACCGGCTTTGCAGGATATCTCGTAAAACCCATTAGCGGTGATGAGCT
>JAGAFH010000220.1 GCA_017612755.1 Clostridiales bacterium | reverse complement strand
GCAAGTTTCGTGTTCAGCCTTACTGCATAGACAAGGAGCTTAAGTTCCTGCATAAAGACGATATCAGGACCGTATTTGCTCTTCTTTTCAGTTTCTTCGGAAGCCGGGGCAGATCCAGCCCTCTCGTTTATCTCCCTCTGGTTCTCCCGCTCGATCTCACGGCGGCTCATATCCTCCTGTTCCTTGTCGGATCTGGCCATCATATCGTTCATACGGTTCAGGACGGTCATATAATTGGCACCGAGATAGGATGCCGCGTTGGAAGCCATCTTCTCCCTCTTAAGATCGTCCGTTACCCAGGATCCGTATCTGATGATATCTTCCTGATACTTATAAAGATCCAGCTTTCCGGAAGAATCACAGTTGTCATCATAGGCGCGGCCCATAAGATAATCATCCAGGTCCTTTGCATTTCTGACTACCGCCCGGAAGCTCTCCGCTCCGTTATTCTTGATATATTCGTCAGGATCCTTGCCGTCGGGAACACAGGCTATCCTTATCCTGATCTTCATGCCTGACATCTTCTTCAAGTAATCCAGCATCATCCTTATGGCGCGTAAAGCCGCATTCTTTCCCGCATTATCGCTGTCGAAGAAGAATACGATCTCATCTGCATACTTGGATGCCAGCCGGAGCTGCTTATCCGTAAAGGCAGTTCCCAGGGCTGCCACCGCATTATCGATCCCTGCCTGGTGCATGGAGATAACATCCATATACCCTTCAGCTATTATCAGCTGGTCCGTCTTGGAAGACTTGGCCACATTCAGGGCATAGAGATGCTCCTGCTTCTTATAGACAAGAGAATCGGGAGAATTGATATACTTGGCCTTGTCATCTCCCAAAGTCCTGCCGCCGAAAGCGACGATCTTTCCGAAAACATCATATATGGGGAAAACAAGTCTTCCCCTGAAAAGATCGATAAGATTACCGTTCTTGGAAACGGAGAAAAGACCAGAGCCTCTCATCTCCTCCTGGGTATATCCCTTTGAGGTGAGATAGTTAACAAGACTGTCCCAGCTGTTGGGAGCGTAGCCCAGACCGAACTTCTTGATGGTCTCGGCAGTCAGTTCTCTTTTTCTGGCATATATCCTGGCAACCTTGCCCTCTTCACTGTTAAGGCACGAAAAGTAGAAATCCCCCGCATCCTTAAGAAGGGCCCTTACCCGTTCTTTAGTCTTTTTGAGGGAATCGTCCTCCCGGCTCTTGTAATCGTTCTCATCCACTACAGCAACGCCGTACTGTTCACCCAGGAACTTGATGGCCTCGGGATAAGAGAGCTTTTCGATATCCTTTATGAAATTGATGGCATTACCGCCCTTGCCGCATCCGAAGCATCTGTAGATGCCTTTGGAGGGGGACACCGAGAAAGAAGGAGTCTTTTCAGAATGGAAAGGACAGAGCCCAAATAGGTTCTGCCCTGATCTTTTTGTAAATGTAACGTACTTCCCGACTACCGATTCGATATCAGCCCTGGAGAGTACTTCCTCGATTACTTTCTCGGGTATCATCGTATGTTATTATTTTTTCTTTGACTTGTCCTTATCGGAATTCTTCTCGCTGTTTCTGGGAATGACCTTCTCGATGGAAGCCTTCTTGAAGCATACGGGAGTATTAGCTGCAGATGTGTAGATAGTAACATCGTCCTCACCGATGTGGGCCAGGACTCCTACAAGTCCGCCGATGGTGATGATCTGGTCACCGATGCTCATGGATGCGAGCTGCTCCTTCATCTCCTTCTCCCTCTTCTTCTGAGGTCTTAAGATGAAAAGCCAGAAGAATACTCCGAAGAGTACCAGCATGGCGATCATTCCCACCATAGATCCCATATCAGCGCCCTGCTGGGCTGCTGTTGTTTCCAAATACATGATCATTAGTATAAATCCTCCGGTTATTTGTTAAATGCGCCGGCAACGATATCCTTCATGGAATAATAACCGGGCTTCTTATCTTTAAGGAAAGAGGCTGCCGTAAGGGCACCGCTTCCGAAGACAGCTCTTGTCATGGCTGAATGGGAGATCTTTACGATCTCCTCGTCGCTGATGAAATATACCTCATGCTCACCTACGATATTTCCGCCTCTGATGGCACTCATACCGATCTCGTTCTTAGATCTCTTCTGGCTTCTGTCATGACGGTCATAAACAAGTTCCATCTCCTCTGAGATGTTATCCCTGATAGTGTCAGCGATAGTCATGGCTGTTCCCGAAGGAGCATCCAGCTTCCTGTTGTGGTGAGCCTCTACGACTTCGATATCAAATCCGGGATAGAGAGCCTTTGTAGCCTGGGCCACCAACTCGAATACCACGTTCATACCGTAGCTCATGTTGGCAGACTTAAAGACCGGGACTACCGAAGAAGCATCATCTATCAGAGCCAGTGTCTCATCATCGATGGCTGTCGTACAGATAACGATAGGCTTCTTCTTTGCTACAGCCGTACGGACGATAGCCGGAACAGCCTTGGCGTTGGAAAAGTCGATTATTACGTCGTAGTCAACATCGCAGGCGGAAGGGTCCTTGAATACAGGGAAATCAAGTCCGTCTGTGTTATCAGAGATATCTCCTCCTGCAACGATGGTGCAGTCAGATCCGTTCTTTGTGATCTCATAGATGGCACGGCCCATTCTGCCGCAGCATCCGTTCATGAATATCTTTGTCATTATTTATAGCTCTCCATGAAAGAAAAATCGTAACCGGAAAGGATCTTCTCCAGGTTCTCATGTCCCTTTGCGCTCATATCACAGAGAGGCAGTCTGCAGTGACCAACTTCCCAGCCCAGGATGTTGAGAGCTTCCTTGACAGGGATAGGATTGACCTCTGAGAAAAGACCTTTAACGAGAGGGATTATCTCCACCTGCATATCCCTTGCCTTCTTAATGTCTCCGTCGAGATAAGCATGGATCATATTGCTCATGTGAGCGGGCAGGATATTGGCAACAACGGAGATAACGCCCTTAGCGCCCATGGAGACCATAGGTACTGCAAGTCCGTCCTCACCGGAATAGAGCGTATATCTGTCACCGCACTTGCTGTAGATCTCAGGGACCTGGCCGAAGTTACACTCCTTGACGGCAACGATATTCTCATGGGATGCAAGAGAATAAAGGATGTCAGGTGTGATATTGACATTGGTTCTGGAAGGTACGTTGTAAAGGATGATGGGCGCATCAGTATTCTCTGCGATGATACCGTAGTGCTTGATGAGTCCTTCTGCCGTACACTTGTTGTAATAAGGCGTAACTACGAGGACTGCGTCTACACCCAGCTTTACAGCCTCTTTTGTAAGGTTGATGCCGTGGGCAGTATCATTGGAACCAGTACCTGCGATAACGGGGACTCTTCCTGCAACAGCCTTGACGGCGCACTCGATAGCTGAAAGATGCTCCTTGTCGGGCATCGTTGCAGCCTCACCTGTGGAACCGCAGATAACGATAGCGTCAGTACCGCATCCGATCTGGAAATCGATAAGCTTCTCAAGCTTCTTATAATCGACTCCTGTATCTGTAAATGGTGTGACAATGGCAACGCCTGAGCCTTCAAAAATAGCCTGAGACATATCAAATTCCTCCTTAGTAATAAATATACAGTCAAGATTTTAGCACTACGAATAACAGCCCGTCAATTTATCTTTTCTGGGCGGACATATGTACTTTGAGCGGTGGAAAAAATGGTGTATTATATCCCTCATGAGCATGAAGACTTCTGATTTTTACTACGATCTGCCTGAGGAACTTATCGCCCAGCATCCCCTGGACGACAGGTCCTCTTCCCGTCTGCTGGTGCTGGATAAGGCCACCGGAAAGATGGAGCATCGTCATTTCTACGATATAAAGTCCTACCTGCGCCCCGGTGACGTTCTGGTAGTAAACAATACCCGTGTTATCCCCGCCAGACTTCTGGGAGTCAGATCAGAGACCGGATCTCCCGTAGAAGTACTCCTCTTAAAGAGGATCGACGAGAAAAGATGGGAGACCATCGTCCGCCCCGGTAAGAAATTCAAGCCCGGCCACCGGTTCACCTTTATACCAAACGAACTCGAAGCAGAGTGCGAAGAAGTTCTGGAAACAGGCAACAGGATAATGAGATTTGATTTCGAAGGTATCTGGGAAGAGGTCCTGGACCGGGCAGGCACCATGCCCCTCCCCCCCTATATTCACGAAAAACTTCAGGACAAGGAGAGATACCAGACCGTCTATTCCAAGATAGAAGGCTCTGCCGCAGCTCCCACTGCCGGTCTTCACTTCACCAGGGAACTTCTTAAAGAAATAGAAGATATGGGCGTGGAAACTGCAGAAGTAACCCTTCATGTAGGCCTTGGCACTTTCCGTCCGGTAAAGGTAGAAGACGTAGAATCCCACGAGATGCATTCCGAGTGGTTCTGTTTCGACGAAAAGGCATCATCCATAATACGAAAAGCAAGAGCAGAAGGAAGACGCATCATATCGGTCGGCACCACCTCTACAAGAGTCCTGGAGACAGTTGCCTCAAGAGATCCCGAGATGATGCCCTGCAGCGGAGATACAAACATCTTTATCTACCCGGGCTACGAGTTCAAGTGCGTCAACTGCCTTATCACCAACTTCCACCTCCCGGAGTCCACACTCATAATGCTGGTATCGGCCCTGGCAGGCAAAGAGAACATCCTGGGCGCATACAAAGAAGCCGTCTCCATGAAGTACCGTTTCTTCAGCTTCGGCGACGCCATGTTCATTACAGATCTTTAAAAACTCCTACGTAAACGAAAAAGTCTGCTCCAAATAAACGCATTGCAAATCCCAAAACTATTGATCCACGCCGCCAATAATCTC
>JAGAFH010000025.1 GCA_017612755.1 Clostridiales bacterium | reverse complement strand
TACAGAGAAATAAACGGCAGCCGCCGGGTTTCCTTGCTAAATGCGGTATAATCACCTTATGTTAGCGGAGGGGGAAAATATGTTACGCGAAGCAAAACCTGAAGAATTGAACGATATCCTGGAACTGTACCTTCACCTTCACGAAGACAGCATCCCGGAAGACAACGAACACTTGAGAAAAGCATGGACACAGATAATGGATGATCCCAATCATCACCTTATCGTAAACGTAGTCGATGGCAAGATCGTCTCGTCATGCGTTTGCGTAATCATCCCGAATCTTACCAGAGGTGTCCGTCCATATGCTTTAATTGAGAACGTAGTAACCCATGAAGCATACAGAAACAGAGGTTTGGCCGGCGAATGCCTGGAATATGCCAAACAGATTGCGATCAGCGAGAACTGCTACAAGATGATGCTTCTTACCGGTTCAAAAAGGCCTTCCACGTTGAATTTCTATGAGAAGGCAGGTTACGACTGCACAACTAAAACAGCGTTCTATCAGAAGCTTTGAGGCAATAAAATGAGAAACTACAATATTCTCGACAAGTGCCAGGAAATATAACTCATTCGAACAACTAATTTATTGCAACAAAAAACCCGATAACCTGAGTTACCGGGTCTTGGCGGAGAAGGAGGGATTCGAACCCTCGCGCGAGTTGCCCCGCCTAAAGCTTTAGCAAAGCCTCCCCTTCGGCCTCTTGGGTACTTCTCCATGCCGAACTTATAATGTGACTTTTGTCGTCGAGAATTGATTATATCACATTTTTTAATGTTATAAAGGACATTTTTTGACTTTGGGTGTAAAATCCTTGGGTTATGTTAGAGCATTTTAAGAAAGACCCTGTATTTTTTGTGTCCGGGATACTGGCTCTGGTATCCTGCTTTTTCGTGCGCCCGGACCTGGAATATATAGGTTATGTGGACTTCAGGGTACTGGGCATCCTCTTCTGCATGATGCTGGTAGTTGCCGAGCTGGTACGCCTGGGAGTTTTCGACCGGCTGACTAATAAACTCCTGTCCCTGGTGGGATCTTCCAGGTCTGTGTCCCTGATCCTTGTATGGCTCTGTTTCTTTATGGGGATGGTCCTTACAAATGACGTTACCCTGGTGACCATGGTGCCCTTCGCCATTGCGGTGATGAAGTCCTTCGATGACAGAAAGAGCCTGACATTCACCCTTATCCTGATGACGGTGGCAGCCAATCTGGGAAGTATGCAGACCCCTATCGGTAATCCCCAGAATATCTACCTTTATACCCATTACGAGATGGAGCTTTGGGACTTTATTAAGCTCATGTTCCCCTACTCTTTGTGCTCCTTCGTACTGGTGACAGCTTCCGTCTTTCTTCTTTGCTCCAACAAAAAGACATCCAGGTCCTCCCTGGAGGTCAAGAAGCTTTCGGCTGTTCCTCTATCTATCTGCATCCTTCTGTTTATTGCCTGTCTTCTGGTAGTGGCAAAGGTAGTAAACTTCCTGCCGGTACTTATACTTATTTCCCTGGTAATGTTCGTTCTGGATAAAAAGGCCTTTAAGTATGTGGACTACACTCTTCTTATAACCTTTGTATTCTTCTTTATATTTGTAGGGAATATGGGAAGGATCCCTTTTGTATATTCCTTTATTTCCGATATCGTAGGAAGGTCTCCCGTTCTGACGGCTGTTCTTTCCTCCCAGGTGATAAGTAATGTCCCTTCCGCCCTTCTTCTGTCGGTATTTACTTCTGACGGAGCATCCCTGGTGATCGGCACGAATCTGGGCGGTCTGGGTACCCTTATAGCCAGCATGGCAAGCCTTATCACCTATAAGTTCCATTCGGCTCTTCCCGCATCCAAAGAAAAGACGGTCAATTACATTGCCGCCTTCTCGGTAGTTAATGTTATATTCCTTGTTATCCTTCTGGGACTTTATTACATAATGCCATAATCCAGCTTTGTCTGGATTATGCGGAGGACGCTCTCATCTATCCGTTCTTCAGTGATGGTGCCGTTATCTACCGCATCTTCTATTCCCTGTACCGCCAGGGCAAAGTCGTCAGGCATCAGGACTATATCTGCGCCTGCCTGGATCGCTGCTACAGCCGCTTCGTCTGATTCCCAGTTGTCAGTTATTGCATCCATCTGGAAGGAATCCGTGATCACTATGCCCTGATATCCCATCTGATCTCTCAGGATGCCTTCGATGGCTACAGCAGAGAGTGTGGCCGGAAGATCGCCCGTTACATCGGGTACGGTAATGTGACCCACCATTATGAAGGGGACCCCTTCTTCTATCCCGGACTCAAAGGGGATAAGTTCTTCTGCCCAAAGTTCCTCAGCCGTCTTATCCAGGAGAGCCGCCCCGTAGTGGCTGTCTCCTCCGGTATTTCCGTGGCCCGGAAAATGCTTAAGGGTACAGGCTATGCCCGCATCGGTAAAGCCCTCAACACAGGCTGCAGCCTGCATGGAAACATCTACAGGCTCGTCACCGAAAGACCTGTTCCCGATCACGTCGTTAAATGGATCTGATGCTATGTCCGCTACCGGTGCAAAATCCAGGTTAAAACCGTAGTCTATCAGGTATGTGCCAATCTCATATCCCACTTCGTAGGAATCGTTTACCTCTCCCATAGGAGGAAACTGCATCACATCGAAATTGGGGTTGGAGGCGATCCTGGTGATGTCTCCGCCCTCTTCGTCTACTGCCGTAAACATTCCTCTTTGTGTGAATATACCGTTGAAAGCCGTTATCTGTTCCGGGGTTGTTATATTTCCCGCGAAAAGGACCACACCCGCTACAGGCCTTTGGTCCAGTGCTGTTTCCAGTTCCTCTGAAGTGGCTGTTATGTAGTCTTCGGGATAGAAAGGCTTGCCCAGATCCAGGAGCTGCTCGGGAGTTACGATGAAAAGCTGGTATATCTTCTCCTCCAGGGTCATCTGATCTACGATCTCATAAGCCTCGTCGCTGTATACGGGAGCCGGAGGCTCCGTTTCTTCCGTCTCCTCCGTCCCTTCCGTTTCCGGGAGCTGTTCTTCTGTCTCCTCTGTCTCTTCAGTAAAGGAAGTCTGGGTGGGAATAAGCTCCGCCCTCTTCCTTCTCGAAGTGCATCCGCACATCAGGATGGAGGATATAAGTATTATGGATACCAGTCTTTTTCTGTACATAAGATGATTATACCAATTATGTTTTCCGTAAAAAGGGTTGACTTGTATGAGTATTGGGGTTTATAACCTTAAGGTACCAAAGAGGCAGGGAGGTGAGTTATATGGACAGTGATTCCCATTACCGAAGTAGTAATTTCCGTGGCTGTGCATATTCTCTCTTCCCGCAGGATCAATGATCTGATCTTTACGGGCTTATTTCCTTGTGTGCATCGCCGCGGGTGATGCTTTTTTATTCCCAAAAAAGGAGGTAAGCCGTTATGGAACCTAATTTTGTTGCGGAGCTTCTGGAGATAATCAGGAGCGGACTTCCCGCTGAAGAACTGATCGAAAGGATCTCCGATTACCACGAAAATGATATAGCCGGCGCTATCGAGCAGCTGACGCCTGAAGAGAGACAGAAACTCTATCCCATCCTTGGAGCGGAAAGGGTCTCTGAGATCTTCACTTACCTGGAAGATGTAGAGAAATACATTGGTGAGCTCAATATCGAGAATGCCGCCAAGGTCATCTCCCACATGGACTCCGACGACGCTGTCGATGTCCTTGGGGAAATGGACGATTCCACGTCAGAGCAGATCGTCAGTATGCTGGAGGAAGACTCCGGAAGAGATGTCCGTCTGATCATGTCATATGATGACGATGAGATCGGCAGCCAGATGACTACCAATCTCATCGTTATCAAAAAAGGACTTACTGTCAGGCAGGCCATGAGGTCCCTGGTAGACCAGGCCGGCGAGAATGACAATATCTACACCATCTATGTGGTCGATGAGGACGATACCTTCTACGGGGCCATCGATCTTAAGGACCTGATCGTCGCCAGATCCGGGACCGACCTGGAGGATCTGATAATCACCTCCTACCCTTCTGTTGAAGAACACGAGAAGATAAGCGACTGTATCGAAAGACTCAAGGAGTATGCGGAAGATTCAATTCCCGTTCTGTCCTCCGACCGGCACATCGTGGGCATCATCACATCCCAGGACATCGTAGAAGTAGTCGATGACGAGCTGGGCGATGACTACGCAAAGCTGGCAGGTCTTACCTCAGAGGAAGATCTGAAGGAGAAGACGGGAGAGAGCATGAAGAAGCGTCTTCCCTGGCTGATCACCCTCCTTCTTCTGGGTATCGGCGTCTCTACCGTTGTGGGTGTTTTCGAGAAGGTGGTGGCCGCCATTCCCATCGTTATATGCTTCCAGTCCCTTATCCTGGATATGGCAGGAAATGCGGGGACCCAGTCCCTGGCTGTCACTATCAGGGTGCTGATGGACGAGAACCTTACGGCCGGCCAGAAGATCGGCCTGGCCTTCAAGGAGATGAAAGTGGGTCTGTGCAACGGACTGTTCCTGGGAGCGACTGCCCTGGTGGTCATCGGAGCTTATCTTACCGCAGTAAAGCATGACTCTCTGGGACACCCCCTCATGATAGCCCTCTGCGTGGGAGGAGCGCTCATCCTTTCCATGGTGATCTCAAGTCTTCTGGGGACCCTTATCCCCTTGTTCTTCCACAATATAAAGATAGATCCCGCCGTTGCATCGGGGCCTCTCATCAATACGGTCAACGACCTGGTGGCCGTTGTGGCATACTATGGTCTCGTGTGGCTTGTGATCCTGCCTGTCCTTACCTGATCACTCGACGGTAACGCTCTTGGCCAGGTTTCTGGGCTTATCTACATCGCAGCCCTTGTAGACCGCCATATAATAGGCGAATATCTGGCACGGAAGGACACCCAGTATCGGCGCCATCAGTTCGTCGCAGTCCGGTATGGTGAACCTTACGTCACAGGAGAATTTAATGTCCCTAAACCTTTCGGGAACGATAGCCAGAACGGTAGCGCCCCTGGTGGCGACTTCCTTGATGTTGGATTCCATCTTGGATACAAGATCATCCTGGGTGATAGGGCAGACAACAAGGGTCCCGTCTTCGATGAGAGCGATGGTGCCGTGCTTAAGCTCGCCGCCGGCATAGGCTTCAGAATGGATATATGAGATCTCCTTAAGCTTCAGGGAAGTCTCCATGGAAAGGAAATAATCAAGACCTCTTCCGATGAAGAAGGTGCTTTCCACATTAAAGTGGGTAGATGCAAATCTCTGGATATCAGTCTGCTTGCGGAGGATCTGCTCCAGCTTGTCCGGGATCTGAAGAAGTTCGTTCTGGTAGTATTCATACTTTTCCTTATCCAGCTTTCCGAGGACATGGGCAAACTTAAGGGCGATCAGATAAAGACAGCCCAGCTGTGCCACATAGGCTTTGGTGGATGCAACTGAGATCTCGGGACCTGCCGCCGTATAGAGGACATTGTCCGCTTCCCTGGCGATGGTGCTGCCGATGACATTTACGATGGCCAGAGTGCCGCTTCCCAGTTCTTTGGCCTTCTTCATGGCATTTCTCGTATCCAGTGTCTCACCCGACTGGGAGATGACCAGGGTCAGTGTATGCTCGTCGATGATGGGATCGGAATAGATGAACTCGCTGGCTACGGTGCAGACTACCGGGATCCTGCAGAGTTTCTCGATAAGATACTTTCCGACGCATCCTGCATGGAAAGCCGTTCCGCAGGCGATGATGTTTATATTATGTATCCCCTTCATATATTCCTCATCTACGGGGAAATGCTCCAGATAGATATCTCCGTCCTTGATCCTGGGCTCAACGGTAGCCTCGAAGATCTTAGGCTCCTCGTGCATCTCCTTCATCATAAAGTGGGCATATCCGCCCTTCTGGACAGAATCGGCATCCCAGACCACGGCTTCCACCTTGTACTCTACGGGATCGCCGTATACGTCAGTGATCTCCACAGAGTCCTTTGTCATGGTGAGGATCCAGTTATCCTCCAGGAAGACTACGTCCTTTGTGTACTCGATCATGGCGGTAACATCGGAGGCGATAAAGTTCTCTCCCTTGCCGATACCCAGTACGATCGGATTATCCTTCTTGGCGCATATGAGCCTGTCGGGTTCGTCAAC
Organism: Clostridiales bacterium; assembly: GCA_017612755.1. GTDB lineage: Bacteria > Bacillota > Clostridia > Saccharofermentanales > Saccharofermentanaceae > Saccharofermentans. The sequence continues at coordinate 17,707 of JAGAFH010000025.1, read as the reverse complement.
GCAGAGAACGCAGAGAGCATAAGATCCGACTATATCTTTAAGTGCTCTTCTTACTGCAGCGTTGATGTCTTTGTTATCGTTCAGTCCGTAGTAATACTCGATGAGCTGGGCGGCAACTTCCGTGTCTGTTTCCGAAGCGAAAACGTATCCCTTTTTCTTCAGGAACCTTCTAAGTTCCGCATAGTTTTCGATGATGCCGTTATGGACAACGCAGAGCTTGCCGTTCATGGACATATGGGGATGGGAATTCTCGTCGCTGGGAGCTCCGTGGGTAGCCCATCTGGTATGTCCTATACCTGCCGATATCCTGTTGGTATGGCGGTCGTCTAAAGTGAAGCCCGCCTGGGCCACAGCCTCCCTCAGTTCTTTTACATAACCCTTTTTCTTAATGAGTTCGAGCCTGCCGTCCTGGATGAACGACACGCCCGCTGAATCATAACCTCTGTATTCGAGAGTGGAAAGACCGTTTAATAATATCCCCAGTGTGTTCCTCGGTCCTATATATCCCACTATACCGCACATGTTCTGTTTCCTCCGATCACAAAAGATCCATCAGTCTCCTGCAGGCTTCCTCCGTGTTCTCATGGGTTCCGAAAGCGGTGATCCTGAAATAACCTTCTCCCGCTTTACCGAAGCCTTCACCCGGAGTTCCCACGATCTGAACCTCGTTCAGAAGCTTGTCGAAAAACTCCCAGGAGCCCATATGGTCCGGGCACTCCAGCCATATATATGGCGAGTTCCTGCCCCCCGTATAGAATATACCCTTACTGTCGAAGACTTCTGCCAGCATAGAGGCATTTTTACGATAGTAAGCTATATTCTCCATACATTGTACCATTCCTTCGGGAGAAAGGGCCGCTTCTGCTGCCCGCTGTACAGGATATGATACGCCGTTGAACTTGGTGGCCTGTCTTCTGAACCACATCTTGTTAAGGCTTGTTCCGTCTTGTGCTGCTAAAGCTGCGGGGACTATGGTCCAGCCGCATCTAACGCCGGTAAAGCCTGCGAACTTGGAGAAGGAACATACTTCGATGGCACATTCCTTAGCGCCCTCTATCTCATAGATGGAGCGGGGAAGATCGTCCACTATGAATGCTTCGTATGCGGAATCGTAGATGATAAGGGATCCTGTCCTGTTGGCATATTCTACCCACTTTGTAAGCTGCTGCTTATCGTAGGCGGCTCCGGTGGGATTGTTGGGAGAGCAGATGTAGATGACTGCGCTCTTCTGCTCCTTTATGCTGTCCGGCATGGGAAGGAACCCGTTTTCCTTGCTGCCGGGAATGATGGTGATCTTATTGCCGTTCATAAGGTTGGAATCCACATAAACGGGATATACGGGATCGGGTATGATGATCTCGTTTTCGCCCAGGATATCCACCAGATTTCCGATGTCGCTCTTAGCGCCGTCGGAGATAAAGATCTCTGAAAGATCAAGGGATACGCCGATCGAATCATATTTGTCCGAAACGGCCTGCTTAAGGAACTCGTGTCCGCTCTCCGGTGGATATCCCCTGAAGGTCTCCTTAACGCCCATCTCCGCAGATGCATCCTGCATGGCCTTTACTACTACAGGTGCCAGGGGAAGTGTCACGTCACCGATGCCGAGTCTTATAAGATCCTTGTCGGGATGAGCTTCTTTATAAGCTCTTACTCTTGATGCGATCTCCGAGAAGAGATATGTCTCTTTTATGTTCCTGAAATTGTCGTTTACTTTGATATTCATATTCTTTTACCGCTTTCGTTTTCTGTTATATTACACCAACCGCTATACCCCGGAAATGAGAGCCTGCACTCACGGGGGAAGTGCAGGCCCTCCAAAAGCGGTATGGATAATAGGTAGATTATCTTACTCCGAAAAGGAGTTCGCCGTATGTAGGGAACGGCCAGTACTCTGCTGCTGTCTCAAGCTCAAGCTTGTCACAGCTTGCACGGAGTTCATCCATGGCAGGGATCATCTCATCCTTGATCTTGTCGGCAAGGACTTCCACATCCTCGATATCCTTATACTCGTCGATGAGCTTGTTGAGAGCCTTAAGCGAAGTGTTGGCTGCGCTCATGTCGGCAGAGATATCAGCCAGGGTCTCTTTCTCGAACTCAGCGGAACCGCCGGCTGCAGTGATAGCTGCAATGCCTTCTGCCAGGTCTGCAGCATATGCTGCGACTGCGGGAAGGATGTCCTGCTTAGCCATAACGGACATTGTCTGGTACTCGATGTTGAGGAGCTTACAGTACTTCTCAAGGAAGATCTCATGACGGGAGTTCATCTCGACTTCAGAGTAGACCTTATGCTTTGTGAGGAGCTCCACATTCTTGGGATCAAGATAGTGCTTAACTGCATCGGGAAGAGTCCTGTAGTTGGAAAGACCTCTCTTCTCTGCTTCAGCTACCCAGGAATCATCATAGCCGTTGCCATTAAACAGGATCCTCTTGTGGGCAGTGATCTCATCCTTGATAAGATCGTGAAGTGCGCTCTCGAAATCATCTGCATTCTCAAGCTTGTCGGCGAACTGTGAAAGGACTTCTGCAACTGCTGCATTAAGTACTGTATTAGCCATTGCGATGGAAGCTGCAGAACCCAGCATCCTGAACTCGAACTTATTGCCTGTGAAAGCGAAGGGGCTGGTCCTGTTACGGTCTGTTGTATCCTTGGGGAATCTGGGCAGAACGTGTACGCCGATCTTCATGATCTCCTTCTCCTTGGAACCGTAGGGACGGTCCTCAACGATGGAATCAAGGATCTCGGAAAGCTCAGATCCGAGGAATACGGAGATGATGGCCGGAGGTGCCTCGTTGGCGCCGAGACGGTGGTCATTACCTGCAGAAGCTACAGAGAGACGGAGAAGATCCTGATACTCATCAACTGCCTTGATAACAGCTGTAAGGAATGTAAGGAACTGGGCATTGTCCCTGGGTGTCTCACCGGGATCAAGAAGGTTGATGCCCGTATCTGTGGATATAGACCAGTTGTTGTGCTTACCGGAACCGTTTACACCCTCGAAAGGCTTCTCGTGAAGCAGGCATACAAGGTCGTGCTTTCTTGCGACTTTCTGCATGATCTCCATTGTAAGCTGGTTATGATCTGCAGCGATATTTGTTGTTGTGAAGATAGGTGCCAGCTCGTGCTGTGCGGGAGCAACTTCGTTATGCTCTGTTGTAGCAAGGATACCAAGCTTCCAGAGCTCTTCGTTCAGGTCCTTCATGAAAGCCTGTACACGGGGTTTGATAACGCCGAAATAATGATCTTCCATCTGCTGACCCTTGGGAGGAAGCGCACCGAAAAGAGTCCTTCCGGTGTAGATAAGATCCTTACGCTGATCGTACATCTTCTTGTCGATAAGGAAGTATTCCTGCTCGGGACCTACTGTTGTCCTGATAGATGTAACATCATCCTTGCCGAAGATCTTCATGATCCTCAGTGCCTGCTTATTGATGGCTTCCATTGATCTCAGAAGAGGTGTCTTCTTGTCGAGGGCTTCTCCGTTATAAGAGCAGAATGCCGTGGGAATGCAGAGGACGCCGTCCTTGATGAATGCGAAGGATGTGGGATCCCATGCCGTATATCCTCTTGCTTCGAATGTAGCTCTGATACCGCCGGAGGGGAAGGAAGATGCATCGGGCTCGCCCTGGATCAGTTCCTTGCCTGAGAAGTGCATTATGACTCTTCCGTCATCCTGGGGAGCGATGAAGCTGTCGTGCTTCTCAGCTGTGATGCCTGTAAGAGGCTGGAACCAGTGAGTATAGTGTGTGGCGCCCTTTTCGATGGCCCACTGCTTCATCTCATTTGCGATAACAGTTGCTTCTTCAGGTGTAAGTCTCTTACCGTGATCGATGGCCTGCTTAACTGCCTTGTAGGTTTCCTTGGGAAGCCTTGACTTCATAACGCTCTCGTTAAAAACGTTCTCGCCGAAAAATTCTTCTACAGTCTTCATACGCTTTTGTTCTCCTTTTCAACAAAACAAAAAAGACGCCGCGAACTCATTTCAAGTTCACGGCGTCTTTGCCGTTCGTATTCTGTTTACGGGGTCAATATACACCTGTGAAATTTTGTTGTCAATCCCTCTTTGCCAAAAAAATCTGCAGCCTTTCTCGTTGACAATTCTTAATATAAGTGGCAGAATCTTTTACATGAACAAAGGCGTTCATTCCGTGCATCGGACGATCCACGGGATGGCGCCATTTTCTTTAACCGGATTTTTACGGAGGTTGACTATGGACTGCTCATTAAGTGAATTCATGCAGTATGTCGAAGAAGAAGACATCAAGTTTATAAGACTTGCGTTTTGTGATGTACATGGCGTCAGTAAGAACATATCGATAATGCCACACATGTTGGAGGAAGCAGTTATGAACGGAATCGCGATCAACGCATCCCTGATACCGGGCTTCGGAGAAGATATCCAGTCGGATCTTTTCCTCCATCCCGATATCTCCACGACGACTCTCCTGCCCTGGCGTCCCGAGAACGGTAAGGTCATCCGTATGCTCTGCGACGTTACTCTTCAGGATAAGACCCCTGTCGCCGTAGATACAAGAAAAGTCCTTAAGGATGCTGTTTCGAAAGCAAAGGAAAAAGGAATAGATTTCAAGTTCGGAACAAGGATAGAGTTCTATCTCTTTAAGACGGATGAGGAAGGCAATCCCACTAAGATCCCCTGCGACAATGCAGGCTATATGGATATCGCTCCTCTGGACAAATGTGAAAATGTAAGACGTGAGATCTGCCTCACTCTTGAGAGGATGGGCATCCTTCCCATCAACTCCCACCACGAGGCAGGCCCCGGTCAGAACCAGATCGACTTCGCTTCCAGCGATCCCGTGAAGGCTGCCGATAATGTGGTCACATATATCTCCGTCGTTAAGACTATCGCGGCCAGATACGGCCTTTATGCAGACTTTACACCCAAGCCTCTGGAGAAGGCACCCGGCAACGGATTCCACATCAACGTGCTGGCCACTTCCGGTTCCGGTGAACAGGTGCTCCCTTCTGCTATCGCAGGACTTCTGGAGCACATAAGATGTTCCACCATATTCTTCAATAATTCAGAACTTTCCTATAAGAGATTCGGTGAGGACAGCGCCCCGAGGAACATATCCTGGGCGGGGGAGAACAGAGGCCAGCTCATCAGGATACCCCCTTCAGGAAAAGCCGGTCACCACTATGCTCAGCTCAGATCTCCGGATGCTCTGGCCAATCCCTATCTGGCCATGGCCATGATGATCTACAGCTGCCTGGACGGCATAGAGAAAAAGAAGGTGCTTCCTGCTGCAGGAACACGTATCGACTCACTTCCCGATTCTTTGGAGGAAGCAAAGAGCCTTGCTTTGGCAGATCCTTTCGTTATCTCTGTTTTCGGAGAGGAACTGGTAAAGCAGTATTGCAGATAAAAACAGATTAAAGACTACACGGGGAAGGAGATGGCAGTATGCCCAGAGAACAGCAGTTAAGCGTTCTTATAGCATCGTCAAACGAGAAGTTTGACAAGGTGCTCATGTCCCTTCTTCCCCCCAACGAATACGGGCCTGTTGAGTGCGCCTCTTCTGTAGGAGCAGCAAGGAGAAGGCTGGATAATATAGCCTTCGACCTTCTCATCGTGAATGCTCCCCTAAAGGACGAACAGGGATCAGAATTCGCCATCGACACTGCCCGGGAGACCGGCATAGGAGTAATGCTCCTTCTGGATGCGCCTCTTTACGACGAGGTCAGCTCCAAGGCGGAAGAATTCGGCGTGCTCACCCTGAGCAAGCCCACCAACAGGGCGATCGTAACACAGTCCCTCAAGCTTCTGGTGGCTACCAGACAGCGTCTTAAAAGACTGGAACAGAAAGCCCAGACCTTCGAGGAAAAGATCGCGGAGATCAAAGTGGTCAACCGCGCAAAGCTCCTTCTCATGGAAAGAGAAGGCATCGACGAGGATACGGCCCACAGGTTCATCGAAAAGAGCGCCATGGACCTTAGAAAAACAAGAAAAATAATAGCGGAAGACATAATTTCCAGATATAAGGAGTAACCACTATGGCAAAGTATATTTTCGTAACAGGAGGTGTTGTCTCAGGCCTTGGAAAAGGCATTACGGCCGCCTCTCTCGGAAGACTGCTCAAAATGCGCGGACTTAAAGTCGCAGCGCAGAAACTCGATCCCTACATCAACGTGGATCCGGGAACCATGAGTCCCTATCAGCACGGCGAGGTCTATGTCACCGAAGACGGAGCCGAGACAGACCTGGATCTGGGTCACTATGAGAGGTTTATCGATGAGGATCTTAACCGTTTCTCCAACCTGACAACGGGAAAGGTCTATTCCAACGTAATAGCAAAGGAAAGAAGAGGAGAATATCTGGGATCCACAGTACAGATCATCCCCCACATCACAGATGAGATCAAGAGATTCATCTATAATGTAGGTCTTCATTCAAATGCCGATGTGGTAATAACAGAAGTCGGCGGAACCATCGGTGATATCGAAGGCCAGCCCTTCATCGAAGCCATAAGACAGGTGGGTAACGAAGTGGGAAGAGAGAATTCCCTCTATATCCACGTATGTCTTCTCCCCTACTTAAAGGCTTCCGGAGAACATAAGACAAAACCCACCCAGCACTCTGTAAAAGAGCTTCAGGGAATGGGTATAACTCCCGACATCATCGTCCTTAGGACAGATGAAGTCATCGAAGATAAGAGCATCTTCAGAAAGATCGCCAACTTCTGTAACGTTAAGGAAGACTGTGTCATCGAAAACAATACTCTCCCCGTTCTCTACGAAGCTCCCCTGATGCTGGAAAGATCCGGCATGTCTGAGATCGTATGCCGTGAGCTGGGCATCGATGCTCCCGCCCCTGATGTCAGCGAGTGGGAATCCCTTATCAGCAGGATCAAGTCTCCCCACAACGAAGTCACCATCGGACTGGTGGGCAAATATGTTCAGCTTCACGATGCTTATCTGTCAGTTGCGGAAGCCCTTCACCACGCCGGTTATTTCTGTGATTCCGTAGTCAATATCGAGTGGATCGATTCTGAAGGATTAACTGAAGAAAATATTGATCACGTCCTCGGTAAAGTCGACGGAGTCATCGTTCCCGGAGGCTTCGGCGAGCGCGGCATAGAAGGCATGATCTTAACTGCTAAATACTGCCGTGAGAACAATGTTCCTTATCTTGACATCTGCCTTGGAATGCAGATCGCAGTCATCGAAGCCGGCCGAGGATTACTGGGATATGCGGATGCCAATTCCAACGAGTTTGACAGCAGCTCCGAGCATAAGATGATCGACTTCATGCCCGGCCAGAGCGACGATATCGAGAAGGGCGGAACTCTCCGTCTTGGAAGCTATCCCTGCATCATCGCCGAAGGCACAAAGATGGCAGAATGTTACGGAACAAAAGAGATCTCCGAGCGTCACAGACACAGATACGAGTTTAATAACGAATACAGGGAAAAGCTTACCGAAGCAGGTCTTGTCATAAGCGGCCTCTCACCTGACGGACTTCTTGTTGAGACAGTTGAATATGCTGATCACAGATTCTTCGTAGGCGTCCAGTATCATCCCGAATTCAAGAGCAGACCCAATAAGCCCCATCCTCTTTTCATGGGACTGGTAAAAGCCTCCCTCAACAAGTGAAATACTGCCCTAAACAATGACCTGGTACAGGTCACGGTTTAGGGCATTTACATACTTTGTTTTTTCATTTCCGCACATTTGTCACACAAAGGGCCTCTTTTATTTGACAAATGTGCGTTTTCACACAAACTGCAACACAAAATGTCTTTTTTTGCGGAAAATGTGCGGATTCAGATCTCGATGGAGCCGTCGAAGACCTTCTCGCAGTTTCCTGTCATGTAGACGGCTTCGTCAGTATATCTGATGACCAGTTCGCCGCCTCTTAAGATAACGCGGACATCTTCACCCTTATTGCAGTATCCGTTCAGGCAGGCTGCAACAACTGCTGCGCAGGCTCCGGTTCCGCAGGCCAGGGTCTCACCGGAACCTCTCTCCCAGACACGCATCTTAAGGGTATTCTTGTCGATGACCTTGATGAATTCCGTATTGACCCTTTCAGGGAAGATAGGATCTGTCTCAAACAGGGGACCCAGCTTCTCAAGATCCAGCACATCCACCATGTCGGTGAAGACCACTGCATGGGGATTACCCATGGATACGCAGGTGATGTTATAGTCTCCGCCTGCGATCTTGACGGGACGGTCAATGATCACGTCGCCTTCAAGGGCAACAGGGATCTTCTCAGGTGAGAGCTCAGCCTTACCCATATCTACCTTAACTCTGACTACCTCGTCACCAAGAGTCATAAGCTCCAGCTTCTTGATGCCGCTCTTTGTCTCAACAGTCATATGCTTTCTCTTATGGCCGGCAACATCGTACATATACTTGCCCACGCATCTGATAGCATTACCGCACATATTGCCTTCCGATCCATCCAGGTTGAACATGATCATGCGGCAGTCGGCAACCCTTGAGGGAGCGATGAGGACGATGCCGTCACCTCCGACACCGAAGTGTCTGTCAGACATATAGACTGAAAGGGATTCGGGAGAAGCCACCATCTTCTCAAGGCAGTCGATGTAGATATAATCATTTCCGCATCCCTGCATCTTGGTGAAGTTGATCTTCTTCTTTTTCTCTCTCATGTTGTTTATATCAACGAGCTCTGTATTGATCTCGCTGTATCTGCTCATGAGACTTTCTGCAAGGGCATCTGCCGTATCGATAGCCGTAAGGCAGGGAATGCCCAGCATGACTGCTCTTCTTCTGAGCTTGACAGAGTCTCTGGCGGGAAGTCTTCCCTTGGCGGAAGTGGAGATGATGTAATTGACCTTTCCGCTCTCAAGAAGAGAGATAGTGTTATTCGTATCAGACTCATGGATCTTGGCTACCTCGGTCACTTCAAGTCCGGAGTTTCTGAGCATCAGGGCATTGCCTTTTGTGGCATAAAGCTCAAATCCGAGAGCCGCGAACTTCTTGGCGATCTCTACGATCTCGGACTTGTCGCTGTCTCTTACTGTTATAAGGACACCGCCGTGCTTATACATCTTGTATCCTGCTGCTACGAGACCCTTGTAGAGAGCCTCGGAAAGGTTACGGCCTACGCCTAAGACCTCACCGGTGGACTTCATCTCAGGTCCCAGCTGTGTATCTACGTCTGTCAGCTTCTCGAAAGAGAATACGGGAACCTTTACACAAGTATAAGGTGACTTTCTGTAGAAGCCTGTTCCGTAGTCCATATCTGCCAGCTTCTCTCCGAGAGATACCCTGATGGCACAGTCTACCATCATGACTCCCGTAACCTTGCTCATGTAGGGAACTGTTCTGGAAGCCCTGGGATTGACCTCGATAACATAGATCTTGTCATCTTTAACGATGTACTGGATATTGACGATACCGATGGAGCTCAGGCCTTCGCAGAGGGCCTTTGTAGTATCTACAAGTCTCTTGGCCATCTTGTCGTAGATATGCTTTGCAGGATAGATGGCGATGGAGTCACCTGAGTGGATACCTGCTCTCTCGATATGCTCCATGATGCCCGGGATAAGAACATCGTGACCGTCGTAAATGGCATCCACCTCGATCTCACGTCCCTGAATATATTTGTCGATAAGGACAGGATTCTCGATACCCTGGGCCAGGATGATATCCATATACTCATTAACGTCTTCATCGTGGAAGGCGATAGTCATATTCTGACCGCCGAGAACGTAGGAAGGACGGAGCAGGATAGGATACTCAAGAGCGTGGGCTGCTTCAAAAGCCTCTTCCTTTGTGAGGACTGAGAATCCTTTAGGTCTTGCTATATCAAGTCTTTCCAGAAGCTCGTCGAACCTCTCTCTGTCCTCTGCCATATCGATGGAATCCGCAGATGTACCGATGATATTTATATTGTTCTGTGCCAGGGTCTTTGTAAGCTTGATGGCAGTCTGTCCGCCGAAGGCTACGACTACTCCCACAGGCTTCTCAAGGTCGATGATATTGAGGACATCTTCAGGTGTCAGAGGTTCAAAGTAAAGTCTGTCACCCGTATCGAAATCAGTGGATACTGTCTCCGGGTTATTGTTGATTATGACTACCCTGTAGCCGAGGGCCCTGAGGGCGTGTACGCAGTGGACGGCTGCATAGTCGAACTCGATACCCTGTCCGATCCTGATGGGACCTGAACCGATAACGATGACCGTCTTCCTGTCTTCGTCCTCAGGAAGTGAAGCTTCATTCTCGCCACCTGCATTTGCGGAATTATATGTGGCATAGAAGTAAGGTGTAACAGCCTCGAACTCACCGGCACACGTATCGACCATCTTGTATGTAACACCGATGGAATCTTTGTATTCTTCTGTGGACTTACCTGAGATCTTGGCGATGGTCCGGTCAAGGTATCCGAACTTCTTACCCTTAACATAGAGATCCTCATCCAGTCTCTCTGCGATGGTCTTCTCATAATCCATAAGGGCTTTGATCTTACTTAAGAACCAGTGGTCGATCATAGTAGTCTCATGGATCTCATCCTGGGAGAAGCCTCTGTAAAGGCCTTCTGCCACATAGAAGATCCTCTCGTCAGTAGTCCTGCCGATGCCTTCTTTGATCTCTTCGTCAGAAGCTGATGCCAGCTTGGGAAGTCTTAATGTATCTACAGATATCTCTGCTCCTCTTACTGCCTTCATAAGGGCGCTCTCGAAGGAATCGGAGATAGCCATTACCTCACCCGTTGCCTTCATCTGGGTACCCAGATCCCTCTTGGCATAGACGAACTTGTCGAAGGGCCACTTGGGGAACTTGACGGCTACATAGTCGAGGGCAGGCTCGAAAGCTGCGTATGTATTTCCGGTAACCGCATTCCTGATCTCATCCAGACGGTATCCCAGGGCGATCTTGGTGGCGACTTTTGCGATAGGATAACCTGTTGCTTTTGAAGCCAGGGCCGAGGATCTGGATACTCGGGGGTTGACCTCGATAACTGCATATTCAAAGGATGTGGGATGAAGGGCGAACTGACAGTTACATCCTCCTTCTACTCCCAGTGCCTCGATGATCTTAAGGGATGCGGATCTGAGCATCTGGTATTCCTTGTCGGACAGTGTCACTGCAGGTGCGATAACGATACTGTCACCTGTATGGACGCCTACGGGATCCAGGTTCTCCATGGAGCAGACGGTGATGACGTTTCCTGCCTTGTCACGGATGACCTCGAACTCGATCTCCTTCCATCCGGAGATACACTTTTCGATGAGTACCTGGGTGATGGGAGACATACTGAGTCCCGTTCTTGCGATCTCGTGGAGCTCTTCCTCATTTCCTGCGATACCGCCGCCTGAACCGCCCAATGTGAAAGCAGGTCTTACGATGACGGGGTAACCGATCTCTTTTGCAAATTCCAGAGCGGAATCCACATCATTTACTACTTTTGAAGGGATACAGGGCTGTCCTATGGACTCCATGGTATCCTTGAACATCTGACGGTCCTCTGCCTTGTCGATGCATTCGGGCGATGATCCCAGAAGGCGCACGCCGTTTCTCTTAAGGAAGCCGTCCTTTGCCAGCTCCATACAGAGGGTAAGGGCTGTCTGTCCTCCGAGTCCCGAAAGGATGGCATCAGGTCTTTCTGTCTCGATGATCCTCTTGACCGTGGTAAGGGTCAGGGGTTCGATATAGATCTTATCCGCCATGGTCTTATCGGTCATGATGGTAGCGGGGTTGGAGTTGATGAGGACTATCTCGATCCCGTCCTCACGAAGGGCTCTGCAGGCCTGTGTTCCTGCGTAGTCAAACTCGGCCGCCTGTCCTATTACGATAGGACCGGAACCGATAACAAGGACTTTTCTTATACTCTTATCAAGCGGCATTACTGATCCCTCCTCTCATCCATCATCTTTATGAAGTTCTCGAAAAGGAACTCAGTGTCCTTAGGTCCGCCGCAGGCTTCCGGGTGGAACTGGACGGAGAATACCGCCTTATCCTTGTAAAGGATGCCTTCATTGGTGCCGTCATTTACATTAACGAAATATTCCTCTGCGATATCCGTATCGATGGAATCCGCAACTACTGCATAACCGTGGTTCTGGGAGGAGATGTAAACATGTCCCGTAGTAAGATCCTTAACGGGATGGTTTGCGCCTCTGTGGCCATACTTGAGCTTAGTCGTCTTAAAACCGTGGGCCAGCGCCAGGAGCTGATGACCGAGACAGATTCCCATGGTGGGGATATCGCTCTTCTGAAGCTCCTTTAAAGTCTCTATAGTCTTAACGTTATCCTCCGGATCTCCGGGGCCGTTACTTATGAAAAGACCGTCAGGCTTAAGGGCCAGGATCTCTTCTGCTGAGCAGGAAGCGGGCATCAGTGTAACCTTGCAGCCTCTCTGTGTAAGACAGCGGACGATGTTTTCCTTGATGCCGCAGTCGATCATGGCCACATTGTATATGACCTCATCACCTGTGCGCTCTTCTGCAGCGGGGACCGTAACTTCTTCGACTGGATCCTTGATCTTATATTCTTTTATCTCTTTAAGACAGGCGTCCATGTCTTCGGGGATCTTTGAAGTGATCTTACCGTTCATGACGCCTTTCTCACGGAGGACTCTTGTAAGGGCTCTCGTATCGATGCCCTTAAGTCCCACTATGTTATTCTTCTTAAGATACTCATCAAGAGTCATCTCACATCTGAAATTTGACGGAGCACCGCAGGCTTCCCTTACGATATAACCTGAAACATTGGGGATCTCACCTTCCCGGTCGGGTGTGATGATACCGTAGTTTCCTATAAGGGGAAATGTCTGGACGACCGCCTGTCCCTTATAGCTCTTGTCAGTCAGGGTCTCGAGATATCCCGTCATCGCCGTGGTAAATACTATCTCGGCAACTACCTCGCCTTCAGCTCCCAGATCTTCACCTTCAAAGACCTGTCCGTTTTCCAATACCAGATACCGCTTCATGCTAACCTCACAACATATTAGTATAGCCCATCAGGAACCTGTCCACTTCTTCAGCGCAGTCCCTTCCTTCTCTAAGACCCCATACTACCAGTGACTGTCCCCTTCTTACATCTCCCGCAGCAAAGACCTTCTCATCAGATGTCTGATGAGATCCGTTCTCTGTCTTGATGTTGGAGCGGTTGTCCGTCTCGACACCGAAGGACTCGGAGATATATTTCTCGGGACCGAGGAAACCGGCTGCGATAAGAACGAGTTCGGCGGGAATGACTTTCTCTGAACCTTCGATAAGGTTCATCTTCATCCTTCCGTCTTCGCCCTTCTGCCAGTCGATCTTGACCGTCTCGACTCCGGTAAGTTTACCGTCATCATCTCTGACGAAGCTCTTGACCGTGGTCTCGTAGATCCTCGGATCATGTCCGAAGACTGCGATGGCTTCCTCCTGGCCGTAATCGGTCTTAAGGACCTTGGGCCACTGAGGCCAGGGATTGTTCTCAGCGCGCTCTTTGGGCATCGGAGGCATCATCTCCAGCTGCGTTACGGACTTGCATCCGTGTCTCAGTGAAGTACCGACACAATCGTTGCCGGTATCGCCGCCGCCGATGATCACAACGTTCTTATACTTGGCACTGATATAGTCCCCGTCCGTCATGTTCGACTTAAGTATACTCTTAGTTGTGGCAGTTAGGAAATCAACTGCAAAATAAATTCCGTCACCCTCTCTTCCGGGGGCATTTATGTCCCTGGGATTTCTGGATCCGCAGGCCAGGACTACTGCATCGTAGCTGTTCTTCAGCTCTTCTGCCGTAATATCCACACCGATATTTGTATTGAAGACGAATTCCACGCCTTCAGCCTTCATAAGGTCGATCCTTCTTTCGATGAACCTCTTCTCCAGCTTCATGTTGGGGATACCGTACATCAGGAGTCCGCCGGCCCTGTCAGCTCTCTCATATACTGTGACATTATGTCCTCTTCTGTTGAGCCAGTGGGCCGTGGAAAGTCCTGCCGGGCCTGATCCTACCACCGCGATCTTCTTTCCGGATCTTGTCTTGGGGATCATGGGCTTCATATAGCCTGACTCGTATGCCTTTTCGATGATGGCATACTCGTTTTCCTTGACTGTTACCGGATCGCCGTTAAGTCCGCAGGTACATGCCTTTTCGCAAAGGGCGGGACATACCCTGGATGTAAACTCCGGGAAGGGGTTGGTCTGCATGAGTCTTCCTGCTGCCTCATCCCAGAAGCCCTTGTAAAGAAGGTCGTTCCAGTCGGGGCACAGGTTGTTCAGGGGACATCCCGATACCGTTCCGCAGATCACCTTTCCGTACTGGCAGAAAGGAACGCCGCAGTCCATACATCTTGAAGCCTGTGTCCTTCTTGCTTCTTCATCCAAAGGTGCGTGAAACTCGCTGAATGTCTTTATCCTCTCCAGGGGATCCGTTGCCGGATTATCGCACCTTTCATAGTCCATAAATCCTGTTGCTTTTCCCATAATGATCACCCGTTAGTCCTTTCATGGAAAGCTGCAACTCTTGCATCTTCCTCGTTCATACCGCTCTTTTCATATTTGGCGATAGTATCCATCATGGCCTGGTAGTCATGAGGTACTACTTTCTTAAATCTTGTTACATACTTATCGAAATCCTTCAGGATGATCTCACCTAAATGGGATCCTGTCCTTCTTACATGCTCTTCGATAAGGGACTTAAGCTGCTGCCTGTCCTCTTCCTCTTTGATCCTGGAGAAACCTACCAGGGACTTGTTGAGCTTTGTGTAAAGGTCGTTCTCCTCGTCAAGTACATATGCGATACCGCCGCTCATACCTGCAGCAAAGTTCTTGCCTACCTTACCCAGGATAACTGCCATACCTCCGGTCATATACTCACAACCGTGATCGCCTACACCTTCGACCACAACGGTTGCACCGGAATTTCTTACGCAGAATCTCTCGCCGGCCACACCGTTGATAAATGCCTTACCTGATGTAGCTCCGAAAAGAGCGACGTTACCGATGATGATGTTCTCGTCAGCCAGGAGCTTGAAATGTTCGGGAGCCTGAATGCTCAGGATACCGCCGGAAAGACCCTTGCCGTAGTAGTCGTTGGCATCGCCTTCGAGGGATATGGTAAGTCCCTTAGGGATAAATGCGCCGAAGCTCTGTCCGCCGGAACCCTTACAGTTGACTGTGTATGTATCATCATCAAGGGTGTTGTAGTACTTTCTTGTGATCTCTGCACCGGTAAGAGTTCCCAGTGTCCTGTTAAGGTTCGTAACTTCGATGTCGATGGAAGCAGGAGTTCCGGCCTCGATAGCATCCTTAAATGCAGGAAGGATGACCTCCTCGTCGATGGTATCACCAAGCCTGAAGTCGAACCTGTCCTCGCTTACGAAGTGCTGCTTAACGCTCTTATCGTTAGCATAGGGATTATAAAGGACTGTGCTCATGTCGATGCCTGCAGGGTGGGTTCCCTCAGGGAATACCTTGCTCTTAAGAAGATCTGATCTTCCTACCAGTTCCTCGATAGTCCTGATACCCAGCCGGGCCATGATCTCTCTCATCTCCTGTGCGATGAAGGTCATGAAGTTGATGACATATTCAGGCTTACCTGTAAACTTCTTTCTAAGTTCCGGATTCTGTGTAGCTACACCAACGGGACATGTATCCAGGTTACATACTCTCATCATTACGCATCCCATGGCTACAAGAGGCGCTGTAGCAAAACCGAATTCCTCGGCACCCAGCATTGCTGCGATGACTACGTCCCTGCCTGTAAGGAGCTTACCGTCAGCCTCGATAACAACCTTGGATCTTAAGTCATTCTGGATAAGGGTCTGGTGTGTCTCGGCAACACCCAGCTCCCAGGGAAGTCCTGCATTGTGGATGGAGCTGGCGGGAGCAGCACCTGTACCTCCGTCATAACCGGAGATGAGTACTACGCCGGCACCTGCCTTTGCAACACCTGCAGCGATAGTTCCTACACCTGACTCGGATACCAGCTTAACGGAGATCCTTGCATCCTTGTTGGCATTCTTAAGGTCGTAGATAAGCTGGGCCAGATCCTCGATAGAGTAGATATCGTGATGAGGAGGTGGGGAGATAAGGGCCACACCGGGTGTGGAGTGACGTGTCTTTGCGATCCAGGGATATACCTTCTTTCCGGGAAGGTGTCCGCCCTCACCGGGCTTAGCTCCCTGGGCCATCTTTATCTGAAGCTCCTTAGCAGATGTAAGGTACTTGGATGTAACTCCGAATCGTCCTGAAGCGACCTGCTTGATGGCTGAGCACTTGTCTTCTTCGCTGCCCTTTGTAAGGATCCTCTCCAGATCCTCACCGCCTTCACCGCTGTTGCTCTTGCCGCCGATCCTGTTCATGGCGATGGCCATACACTCGTGGGCTTCCTGGGAGATGGAACCGTAGGACATGGCTCCTGTCTTAAATCTCTTTACGATGCTCTCTACCGGCTCTACCTCATCGATGTCGATGGCTCCGTTTTCGGGGTAGATAAACTCAAGGGTGCTCCTTAAGGTGATATGTCTGTCTTCCCTGTTGATGGCGCTGGAGAACTGCTTGAATATATCGTAGTTTCCTGTTCTTGTTGCCAGCTGGAGAAGATGGATAGTCTCGGGATTATAAAGGTGGTCCTCCTTGCCGGATCTCTCTTTATGCCAGCCTGCTACCCTGAGGGAATCGGGTACTGCCAGTCCTTCGGGATCAAAGGCGTGATCGTGAAGTCTGATGGTCCTGTTCTCGATATTTTCCAGGGTGATACCGCCTACTCTTGAAGTAGTGTCTGGGAAGTACTCATCCATAAGATCCTTTCCGATACCGAGAGCCTCGAAGATCTTGGAACCCTGGTAGGACTGGATGGTGGAGATACCCATCTTGGCGGAGATCTTAACGATACCGTGGACGATGGCTGAGATGTAGGCATCGGATGCCTGTGTATAGTCCTTGTCGATCCTTCCCGTGCTGATGAGCTCGTGGATTGAATCAAGGGCAAGATAGGGGTTTACAGCACTGGCACCGAAACCGAGAAGTGTAGCGAAGTGATGTACTTCGCAGGGCTCGGCAGACTCAAGGATGATGGAGATAGCCGTATTCATCCTGGTCCTTACCAGATATGTTTCGAGGGCTGCAACTGCAAGAAGTGAAGGAATAGCCACATGATCCCTGTCTACTCCCCTGTCGGTAAGTACCAGAATGGCTGCGCCTTCCTCGTGGGCATTATCTGCCTGCCTGTAAAGGTTTTCGATAGCATCTTTAAGGCCTGTACCCCGCTCGTAGAGCATGGAGATATCCCTTGTCTCAAGACCTTTGATCCTGCTGTCGCGGATCTTCATCATATCAAGGTTTGTAAGGATAGGATTATTGATCTTAAGAACGTGGCAGTTTTCCTCATCCTCCACCAGGATATTTCCGGCAGAACCCAGATATACGCTGGTATCCGTGATGATCTCTTCTCTTATGGAATCGATGGGAGGATTTGTTACCTGAGCGAACTTCTGCTTGAAGTAATCGAAAAGAGGGGGCTCCATCTCGGAAAGAGGAGGTACGGGAACATCCACGCCCATGGCTGCCGTAGGCTCACTGCCGTTAAGGCACATGGGGATAAGGGAATTGTTGATATTTCCGTAGCTGTAACCGAAAGCCTTCTGAAGGGATCTTAATTCTTCTCCCCTTACTCTTACGGGACGCTTATTCTCGATCTTAAGATCCTTAAGAGGAACCAGCATATGGTCAAGCCACTCGCCGTAGGGCTGTCTTGCTGCGAAGGAAGTCT
>JAGAFH010000219.1 GCA_017612755.1 Clostridiales bacterium | reverse complement strand
TTTTTTGTTTAGTTCTTTGCATTCTTTGGATGAGCGGATGCTATAAGAATGAACGCAAAATAGATCATCCAGAATGCAAGGAAGAATTGGGGAATGTTGAAGCATATGTTTTAGAAAAAATGGATGGTTATATAAGCTTTGATGCGTATGAAATAGTAGATTATACTACTATTAATGGCCAGGATGATTATCATATTAACTTGATAGTACTGTTTTCTGATGAATACCAAAATGATAATCTTGATGTGGAAAAAACACCTATAGAGGTGATGGAGGAGACGAGACTTCTGATAAACGAATATTTAAGCGATAAAAGCAATTCTGAATTAGCATCCCATAGAATCAATATTTATTTTAGAATCCCTTCCGATAAAGGAACGTTAAGTCAATTACCGGACGAAGAGGTAGGATTTATTTCAAACCATAAATACGGACTCGGGGATGGTTTATATAGTGGCTTATTCTTCATTGACTATGGAATAGATGTAAACATCGAATACTTATCCTCTTCACCTGATATAAGACAAATAGATCTGCAAGGGGCTTCATATGAAGAGGTTTTGAATATAATAGATCGTTTACCTGATGTGGAAAGCGTTCTAGTAGATGACGATCTGATTGATGAGCTTTCTTCCGCAAGACCGGATATAGAGTTTATTTGAACGGAAATATCCATGTAATTGAAGTTACCGGCTGTAAATGATACTATTCTTATTATAAATAATAAGGAGTTGGTGGTTATGTGGTATTACATTCTTGCCGGAGCTATCATGATCTGGAGCTTTATTGTCCAGATATCTTTGCAGGGAAAGGCCAAAAAAGGGGCTACGATGCCTGCCAACGTCACTGCCAATGAAGTGGTGGAGCAGATGCTCAGGGACCACGGGATAAGCGGCATCACCATCTGCCATAAGAGCGGTGAACTTACTGACTGCTATTCACCCAGAGAGGGTAAGATCTATCTTTCCGATACAACTTATAACCAGGCTAACGTTACGGCTGTTGCCGTTGCTGCCCATGAGTGCGGACATGCCATCCAGGACCACGAGAGGATGCTGATCTACAGGTTCAGACAGTTCCTGGCTCCTGCTGCAGGTCTCTGCTCCAGCGCGTCCTGGATCATCGTTATGGCAGGTCTTGTTATCGCAGGTCTTGCCGAGCACGGCGGAGAGATCGGCTTTACTATCTGTAATATCGGAATACTCGTATATATGGTCACCTTCCTTTTCTATCTGGTAATGCTCCCTGTTGAGAGAAATGCCAGCAGAAGGGCATATAAGGACATGAAGCAGACGAACTGGATCAGGGAAGAGAACAGGGCGTATGCTTATAAGATATTGAGAGCCGCAGGAGATACATATGCTATCTCACTTGCATCTTCGGCACTTACGCTTTTCAGGCTCCTTCTTATAAGGAACAGCGTAAGGGGCAGAAGAAGATAAGATCATCCGGAGGTTAGTATGGGAAACTTTTCTTTTATAGATGACAAGGGAACGTTCAGACTTAAGGATCCTGATAACTACAGTTATCTTTATTTTCCTATAGGAAGCGCCGAGAACGGCATGATGGGATCTGTTACTCCCCAGCTGGGAGGAGATCTCAAGACATCACAGAATACGTTCTTCCTGGAGCCCGTCTCATCGGATAATCTCCATAACAACAGATCCACCAGAAACTTCTGGATATATACTTCCGACGGGAAGCTGGTGTCGGCTACCGGAGCTTCGGCCCTGCAGCATGCCCTCCGTACCACTCCTTCCAAGGATGAAGTTACTCTTGAGGCCGGAATGCTCTGGCAGAAGACTGAGAGGATCATAAACGGAACAGGACTTAAGACAGAGGTCGTTTCCTTTGTTCCTGTTGAGACATCAGATAAGGTGGAGCTTACAAAGGTCACTGTTGAGAATATCTCTTCCGGCGACATTACTTTTACTGCTACAGCAGGTGTTCCAATCTACGGAAGATCTGCAGATAACATAAGAGACCATAGAAATGTTACTTCCATGCTCAACAGGATGACGGTGACAGATTTCGGTATCGTAAATGATCCTACTCTTACATTTGATGAGCGCGGCCACAGAAGAAATGTGGTCTCCTATGGTTTCTTTACAGCTGAGGCTGACGGCACTGCTCCTGTTTCCTTCTGTCCTCTGGCCGAGGACTTCATTGGAGAAGGCGGAGCTTTTGATAATCCTGCCTATCCTGTGACGGGAACGCCTTCCTCTTCAGCCGGCGATATAGCCAAGGGCTTTGAGGCTATGGGCGGCGCAAGATTTAACAGTGTTACGCTGAAACCGGGTGAGAAGAAGAGCTATATCTTTGCCCTGACTGTAGGTGAACTGGATAGTCCTTCTGATACGGACAAGGACCTCCGTGCTTCGGCAGATAAGCTTGAGAAGACGGCTAAGAAGTACTTAAGCTGCAAGGTCTTCGACGAGGAGCTTGCCAGGAATATAGAGTACTGGGATAAGAAGACGAATATCTCTTTTGTCACAGGAGATAAGTCTTTCGACAACTGGATGTACTGGGTAGGTATCCAGCCTATCCTTCGAAGGATCTACGGTTGTTCCTTCCTCCCTCACCACGACTACGGTAAAGGCGGAAGAGGCTGGAGAGATCTCTGGCAGGACTGCCTTGCACTGATCATCATGGATCCTAAGGATGTCAGGGGAATGCTTATCGACAACTTCGGCGGTGTCAGGACAGACGGAACAAATGCCACCATCATCGGAAACGGTCAGGGAGAATTCATTGCTGACAGAAACGGAATTACCAGAGTCTGGATGGATCACGCCATGTGGCCCTTTATGACGATGGATCTTTATATCCGCCAGACAGGCGATCTGGGGATCCTGGATGAGACCGCACCTTATTTCATAGACAGACAGATAATGAGAGGCGAGAAGCTTCTTGATGCCGATATAAGCGTTGATAACCTTCATTCTGAAGGAACAGTCCTCGAGCATCTTCTGCTCCAGAACCTGGCTGCATTCTTCGATGTGGGAGAGCATGGCCATATGAAGCTTAGAGGAGCTGACTGGAACGATGCTCTCGATATGGGCAAGGACAAGGGCGAGTCAGTTGCCTTTACTGCCGCATACTGCAGAAACTACAGACGCCTCGCAGAGATCCTCAGAAAGTATAAGGAAGTCATGGATGTGGATGAGATCGATGTGGCTGCAGAGATCGACAGCCTTCTGGGAGTTCCCGGAGAGTGGCGTATGAGATCTGTCCTTGAAGGATACTGTGAGAGGGTCAGCATCGGTTTTGGCGGCGCCAAGATGAGTATGGATATCGAAGAACTGGCAGCCGATCTTGAGGAGAAGGCAGATCATATCGAGAAGCATATCCTTGAGACCGAATGGTTTACAGACAGTGCAGGATATTCAAGATTCAACGGTTATTATGACAACGACGGCATAGCTCTGGAGAAGACGAAAGAGCCCAACATGATGCTGACATCAGAAGTATTTACAGTTATGT
>JAGAFH010000218.1 GCA_017612755.1 Clostridiales bacterium | reverse complement strand
TCCTTGAATCTTTCGTCCAGCTGTTTCTGGATAAGTTCCCAGATTGCGTAACCGGCGGGCTTTATTACCAGACATCCCTTCACGCTTGGATAATCAATAAGTTCTGCCTTTGTAACTATGTCAGTATACCACTGGGCAAAGTCTTCCTGCATGGAGGTTATAGCCTCCACCATTTTCTTTTCATCAGCCATTTCTAAATTTCCTCCGGATAATCCTCTTATAGATATTTCTTTAACTGTTCTGCTTTGTCTGTCTTCTCCCAAGGAAGATCAAGATCGTTTCTTCCGAAATGACCATAGCTGGCAGTCTGTTTATATATCGGACGTCTAAGGTTAAGCATCTTTATGATACCTGCAGGTCTGAGGTCAAACTGTTCTCTGACAATCTCAAGCAGCCTGGTATTTGAAAGCTTACCGGTTCCGAATGTATCGATATTTATTGATGTAGGCTCAGCTACACCTATTGCATATGAAAGCTGGATCTGGCATTTATCTGCAAGTCCTGCGGCAACAATATTTTTTGCAACATAACGTGCAGCATAGCATGCAGATCTATCAACCTTTGTAGGATCCTTTCCGGAAAATGCTCCGCCGCCGTGAGGTGCGTATCCGCCGTATGTGTCAACGATTATCTTTCTTCCGGTAAGTCCGCTGTCTCCCGAAGGTCCGCCGATTACAAAACGTCCTGTAGGATTTATGTATATCTTTGTATTCTCATCGATCATATCTGCAGGAACTACAGCATCAATAACATGCTCTCTTATATCCGCATGGATCTTTTCCTGTGTTGTATCGGGATCATGCTGTGTGGAAATAACTATAGCCTCTATTCTCTGAGGTTTTCCGTCATCACCGTATTCAACCGTTACCTGCGACTTTCCGTCAGGTCTTAAATACGGAAGTGTTCTGTTCTTTCTCACTTCGGCAAGTTTTTTTGTAAGCTTGTGAGCCATTGCGATCGCATAAGGCATATATTCTTCTGTCTCATTTGATGCGTAACCGAACATCATGCCCTGATCTCCGGCTCCTGTATTCTCACTGTCTGCCTCTCTGTATTTAAGGTTTTCCTGCTCCTCTTCTTCTATGGTAGCAGCCTTACCCTTCTTAGCTTCTAAGGCAACATTAACGCCCATGGCAATATCAGCCGACTGCTCATCGATAGATGTCAGGACGGCACAGGTCTTATAATCGAATCCCGCATCGGATCCGTCATATCCTATCTCCTTTATGCGGTCCCTTACGATCTTCGGAATATCCACATATGCTGATGTGGATATCTCTCCCATAAGAAGCACCATGCCCGTCGTAGCAGAAGTCTCACATGCTACTCTGGCCTTAGGATCCTGCTCGAGGATAGCATCCAGCACACTGTCAGAGATCTGATCGCATACCTTGTCGGGATGTCCCTCTGTTACCGACTCTGAAGTAAAGAGCCACTTACCGTTTCTGTTTCTCATAATAATATCCTTTCCGTTCACTACTTAAGAAGGGCTATTATCAAAAAAAGCCTCCCCTAAAGAGGAAGGCTGAATCTGTAATATATCGCCTCTCATCTTTCAGGTTTCCCTGCCGGATTTGGCACCGCTGCTCTCCGCGGTTGCCGGGTTTCATAGGGCCGGTTCCCTCCGCCACTCTTGATAAGCATTGAACTATAAAAATTACCAATACATTTTAGCCATAGCATGATCATCCGTCAAGCAAAATGGTGAAATTGTATCCGATTGTCGCGGATTGTAATTCTTTTGGTGCAAATTCCCTCTTGAAAGATAGTAACATCGGTTTACAGAAAACAGATAAAGGAGGCTCCCATGGCATTTACGATAATAGTCTTCGAGAAAGACCGGTACCTTAAAAGACTTATAGAATCCAGGCTTTCACGCTCTTTTCCGGACGCATACATCTCCGGCGGCAAAGAAAGGGTTGAAGCAGGCCTTTCAGAATGCGCCATAACACTTTATGATGACCGCCAGTTCGGTGAAGACGAAGTCGGACATGAAGCGATCCCCCTCTTCACCGAAGGGTGTATCGACTGCCGCAGACTTGAAGATCAGATCCTGGATATCCTTGATACTAAAGACCGCGTCTCCGATCCCGCCATGTGTCTTCTGATCTCCTTCGCCTATATGGATGAAAGAGAAGATTATATAAGAAAGGAGTACTCATCCTTAAAGGACTGTCATGATGTATGTATAAGGTTGGATCTAATGTCAGGCATCAGGATGCCCTCCCCTTTGACTACCGGACTTTCCGCGGGCTCCCTGACAGATCTTCTGAGATCCTGCAGTGATCCTTCTTTTGACTCCGAAGACATTATGGGGTATCTGAACCACGACAGCAACGGATTTATGACAACGGGCAAACCGGACAGTCCGGATGACGTCTTTGACTTCGGCATAGAAACTTCAGCCACCTTGATAAAAAAGGTAAGAGAACTTGTCAATTTAAACTCAATCAGCGTTTCGTGCCTTGTGGTCACTGAAGGTTTTACGGTCAAAGATCTATCCTTCATCGCAGGCCTGTTCGACCGGGTGGAAGTCCTTCTTCCATCCAGGTTATGTGAAGAGAAGAACAACATAGAGGAAGTCCTTGGAAATATATCAAGACATATTACCGGGGATACGTTTATCAAAGTCAGATATTGTGACGAATCAAAGGAGAGCGGTAAAGGTGAACACATCAGAGTATGACATTACAGAAATAAAAGACCGGCTTACGTATTATGTCCTGAAGGTTCTTAAAGATGAAGCTGACCCGTCAGATGAAAGGCTCAAGGAGATAATTGCCGATGTGATCACGGACGAGTCTTCAAGGTATAAGATGGATCTTTCAGAAAAAAGAGAGCTCGCTTCCGGGATATTTAACAGTCTTAGAAGACTTGATGTAATAGAGCCTTTGATGCAGGACCCGAAGGTGACGGAGATCATGGTCAACGGCCCGGACAATATCTTTTACGAAAAAGACGGAAAGCTCTACAGATCTGACATCAGATTTAAAGATGCCTCCTCTTTAATGACTGTGATCTCCTGTTTCTTCGCAAACAGGAACAGACCTTTAAACGAAGCCAATCCCATATCGGACTTAAGGCTCCCCGACGGATCCAGGGCAAATGCGGTCCTGCCCCCGGTAGCCCCTGACGGGCCTATCCTTACGATCCGTAAGTTCACTGGGATCTCCCACGATATAGTGACCCTGATAAGACAGGGATTTATCTGCGAAGAAGCTGCCAGGTTTTTATGTGAATGCGTAAAGAATAAAAAGACCCTGTTTCTCTGCGGAGGGACAGGATCCGGAAAGACGACTTTTCTCAATACCCTGTCTTCTTTTATCCCCAAGAACGAAAGAGTGGTCACCATCGAAGACTCGGCAGAACTGAACCTTCAGGGAATATCAAATCTCGTACGGATGGAAGCAAGGCTTCCGGGACCCGACGGCAACGGAGAAGTCAATATCGGAACTATGATCAGGACCTCCCTCCGGATGAGGCCGGACCGGATAATCGTAGGGGAAGTAAGGGGAAAAGAAAGTGCTGATATGCTCCACGCCATCAACAGCGGGCATAAAGGATCCATGTGTACGGGTCATGCCAACTCCTGCTACGAGATGCTCAAAAGACTTACCAGTCTTGTTATGGCAGGATCATCTCTCCCCTACGATGCCATAGTCACCCAGCTTTCCATGGGACTGGACCTGATGATACACATATCAAGGAACAAAGAAGGAAAAAGGTTTATCGATGAGATAAGCCGGGTCCTTCCCACTAAAGGCAATGACTTTGAACTTATGAAACTATATACGAACGAAGGAGGGGATCACTTTGTCAGACACTGCAGTACAGATATCCTTACAGAGATTGCGCAGTATAAGGGATGATCTTACGCCCTTCGACATCTTTCTCCTGAAAACGGTCTGGGTCTACCCTTTTTTCATTGCATCTCTGTATGCTGTTTCCTCACTTTTTGTAAACCCGGCGGATATCAGGATGATACTGTCATGTATCCTGGGATTCTTCCCCTGGAAAGAGTCCATGAGAAAGCTGTTTTACGGAAGATATAAACACCTGAGGACTGAACTTCTGGTCCTCCTTCAGGTACTGACTACAAGTATCAGCAGCGGTTATTCCCTGGAAAGATCATTATGCTATGTAAGGCCGGTAATAGAGAACACATTCGGAAAGAGAAGCCCTCTGGTAAAGCCTCTTATCGAACTGGAAAACAACCTTAAAGTCCATATGGATCTGAGATCTGCCCTTTCGGTCTTTTCGGGCCGTCTGGACTTTCCCCAGGCCGAACCGGTCTTTCATGCCCTGGCCATATCATCTTCTGTAGGATCCAGCACCCTGGCTATACTGAGAAGCTCATGCCAGATGATCTCAGAGATGAATGCAGTAAGAAATGAGATAAGTGCCGCCAATGCGGGAAAGAATGCAGAAGCTTTGATGCTATGCATAATGCCATTTGCCATAACCGCAGCTTTAGACAGGATGGGGAACGGATATCTTGGTTCTGCCAGGACCACATCCGCAGGAGCTTTTCTTCTATCAGCGGCCTTTGCAACAGGGATAATAGCTTCAGCCCTTCTGTTCCGGTTCATGACCGCATCAGATGATATGGTACCGGGAACAAAGGCAGTCAGGAACTTCGGAAGACCCGTAAGGAGCAGGATACTGAGTACGGTCATAAAAAAGATAATGCCGCCCGGTTTTCTCTCCTCAAGGCATGAACTTTTCAGTGAATTATATCCTGATGTAGATGACTCATATGAAAGATATCTCAAAAAACAGATAACCGTGTTCACCGGAGTTCTGACCGTTTCCCTGGCGGTCTTGTACAAAACAGGAAAGCCCCTTATCTTCGCACCTTTTTGTGCCATTCTGTGCGTTGCTGCAGGCATATATGACGTAAGAAGATCTGCGGCGCTTAAAAGAGAAGATCTGATGAGGGATATCCCTTTGTTCCTCTGTCTCATGTGTACTCTCTTGGAGTCCGGTCTTCAGATACCGAAGTCCATAGAGATCTGTTCCGGAGCATTCCCGGGAAATACAAGTCTTACTCTGGAGATCAAAAACCTCCGGGCGATGATCTTAAGCGGTATCTCCCCGTCTGATGCAGTGGAAAAGATGTCCCTTCGGATCCAGATCCCGGAGGCCCAGTCAGCCCTTCTTCTCGTAGCCAGATACGGAAGGCTCGGAACAAAGGAAGTACTGAACCTTCTGTCACTCCAGTCCTCTGCCTGCTGGAATCTGTCCAGGAATGCGGCCAGAAAAAAACAGGAGCGGGAAGCCCTGGGACTGCTCTTCCCTATGACTCTCGATTTTATCTGCGTGCTTATAGTAGCAACTACACCCGCCATCATTTCACTCGGCATATAAAGAAAGAAAAGGAGAACATCAAATGTTAAGAAGCAAAAAAGGTATGGGAACGGTAGAAGTCGTGATCATCATAGCCGTACTGGTAGCACTTGCACTGATATTCCGGACAGCATTGACCGGCTATGCAGACAAGGTCATGGACTTCGTTTTCGACGACGAAAAGATAACGAGCGCTTTCACATGATATAAGCGCCGGAAGGAAAAAGAAATGGAGATCAGGAAAGGTCCTTACGGACAGTTTGCCGTCATCAGAGAAAATGATGAAGGAAATATATATTCATATGCCGTTGAAATGATAAGGTCAGACCGTTTTCCTCACCTCTTGAAGGTCTACCTCTCTCCCGGGGAGATATCTTTCGACATTACTGCGATCACCTCCTTAAATGATATCAGGAGCGAAAGATCTTTCCCCTTGTCCAAAAGAAAGACTGCCGTAAGGGACCTTTTCCTGTCCCTTCCGGACCTTTCCTCCTATCTCCTGCCTTTAGACCATATAAGATTTGATCCGGGGAGCATATTTGCCGATCTTGAAAGCTACCGGCTCTTTATCATCTATTCCCCTTTGAAGGAAAGTATTGAAGATGACAGTCTTTCCATCAGTTCATGGGGAAGGCTGGGATTTGAGGATCTTCTCTACCATCCTTTCTTTGATGATGTTTTTTCTGAAGACCAGAAGCAGGAACTGATATATGCAGTAAGAGATGGGGATGAGGATCTTTTTAAGAAAACGCTGACCGGATCTTACACCAGAGCATCCTTAATATCACTGAAAGATATATTCGGAACAGGACGTAAAAAGAGAAAGCAAAAAGACACTTCCCAAAACAGATCAAAGGTCCTTTTTGATAAAGATGAAAAGATGGGATGTCTCATCCTGTCTTCCAGGCAGAAAGCAGATGGAGATATTATAAGAAAAGCTGTCTACACGGATAATACGACTATAGGATCCGACCGTTTCTTATCGGACATCTGTATCGAAGACCTGTCCCTCTCTCCCATACAGGCAAAGATAGATATCATTGGCGGCAGATATTATGTGACGGATCTGTCCTGCGACAGTTCCACCTGTATCGGCAATACACGTCTTAAGAGTAATACGCCTTACGAGATAAAGGACGGTCAGATACTAAGATGCGGAAGATTTGATTTTGATATAAAGATAGGGTTTTAAACCCAGTCGTATTCATCCCGGAGTTCTGCAAGTCTCTGCCTCTGGTGATCGGTTCCGTAGAGCTCGATAAGGTGGCGTCTGGCAGCAGCTCTTCCCGCCTCCTGTTCCAGCTCTTTCAGGGCTATATTCCTGGCGTCGGGATCCTCCACGGCTTTTGCCGCCATCAGGGACTCATAACTGTCCTTATATGATTCGCAGACCCTTCTGAGATTGATGTCTTCCGGGAACTCGGCAGAATTACAGATTATCAGGATCATATGATGGCCTATCTCTGCATATCCTTCCGAAACGGTGAAATGGATCACCTCATCGCCCCGTCTTGACATGGCGACTCCGGGTTTTAATGCAAGGACCAAAGGAGTGTGTCCGGGCATTATACCTATCTCTCCGTCAAGAGCAGGAAGGGTCACAGACTCGGACCTTCCCTCATAGAAATTCTTATAAGGGGTCACGACTATGAGCTTTAAAGTGTTATTGCCCTTCTCAGCCATTTAGCCACCATTCTTGTACGAATCGAGAACGTCATCGATGTCGCCCTTCATGAAGAAGTGCTGCTCGGGGATATGGTCAAGGGATCCTGAGATGATCTCACCAAAGGCCTTTACCGTCTTCTCAACGGGAACATACCTGGGAGCATATCCGGTGGAGTCAGCCGTAACGAAGAAAGGCTGGGACAGGTATCTCTGGATCTTACGGGCTCTGGCGACTGTGAGCCTGTCGTTTTCGGAAAGTTCCTCCATACCAAGGATGGCGATGATATCCTGAAGCTCCTTATAGCGCTGTAAGATCTCCTGTACCATTCTGGCTACGTGATAGTGCTCTCTTCCCACCACTTCCTCTGTAAGGATCCTGGAAGAGGATTCGAGGGGATCTACGGCAGGATAGATACCAAGCTCAACGACAGATCTGGAAAGAACGATATTTGCATCCAGATGGGCGAATGTAGTAGCGGGAGCCGGGTCGGTGATATCGTCCGCAGGAACATAGACAGCCTGGATAGATGTGATGGATCCG
>JAGAFH010000217.1 GCA_017612755.1 Clostridiales bacterium | reverse complement strand
CTGGACGAGCCTCTCTCCAACCTCGATGCTAAGCTTCGTGTTCAGATGCGTGTTGAGATCACAAAGCTTCACCACAGACTTAAGACAACATTCATCTACGTTACTCACGACCAGACAGAGGCCATGACCATGGGTACGAGAATCGTTGTTATGAAGGACGGATTCATCCAGCAGGTTGACTCTCCTACGGAGCTTTACGACAACCCTGTTAACACATTCGTTGCAGGATTCATCGGAATGCCTCCCATGAACTTCATCAATGCTGTTATCAACGTTGAGGGTTCTGACGTTTATGTTTCCTTCGAGAACGTTACAGTTAAGCTTCCCGAGCGTTATGCAGTTGAGGAAGTTATGGAGCGTGACGGTCAGGAAGTTATCTTCGGTGTTCGTCCCGAGGCTATCACAGACGAAGCAACATTCGTTACTGACCACCCTGAGACAGCTTTCGCTGCTGACGTAGACGTCGTCGAGATGCTCGGTGCTGAGACATATCTCTATGTAACAGTTAACGGTTCACTTCCTCTTACATGTAGAGTTGACCCTACAACATCCCAGTCCACAGTTGGCCAGGTTGTTGACCTTGCTATCGATACTAACCGTATCCACATCTTCGATAAGGATACTGAGCAGAGCATCATCTCTTAATTAATACTCTCCAGAGTTGTAAAAGTACCGGAGCTCCCGAAAGGCCTCCGGTATTTTTTTATGCCTCAAAAATGCGTATCTATTTGTTTTGGATTTTTCGCAAAGAATGATATTATCTATTTGTATTATTATGCTCTCGGAGCGGAAAGTGTGGTGCGCGTAATGGAAGAGATCAAAAAATGCATGCGACAGACGAAGACGATTATTTCACAGACCGTCGGTGTTATGGATACCACGGGATACGTGATCGCATCTACAGACCCTGAAAACGAGGGCGCTACGGATCCTTCTGCACGTGCCGTAATGATGTCGGAAGATATCTTTTCTTCCACCGCAGAGAAGACTTATATGAAGATCGCAGTGGGCGATCAGTTCAAATATATCGTTTATATCGACAGCGACGAGCCCCAGGCCAGGATCTATCTGGGCCTTATAGCCGAGTGGATCAAGACCGCCATGAAGGAGCGGGGAACAGACGCCGAGAAGGAGCTCTTCACAAAGAACGTCCTTCTTGAGAACGAGCTTCAGGGTGAGATCCCCATCAAGGCCAGGGAGTATAAGATCAACTGCAATATCGCAAGGCTGGTCATGGTAGTACGTACCTCCAGGGAGGACGGCGCCGAGGCTCTTGAGATCTTACAGAACTTCTATACGGACAGTGAGGCTGCATCCGTCCTTGCGATGGATGAGACAACAGCCATCATAGTCCTTAATGCCGAGGAAGCTATCGGCAGCGAGGAGGACAGGGACAGCTTTATCGAGAACTGCGCTAATTCCGTTCTCGACTGCCTTAACGGCGAAGGCTGCACCGCTTTCATTGGCGTAGGCTCCTACGTCAATCTCTTCCAGAACATCTCCAAGTCCTACAGGGATGCCATGCTGGCTCTCCGTGTAGGAAAGATCTTTGAGAAGAACTGTTATATCTCCAGATATGACAAGCTGGGTCTCGGAAGACTTATCTACCAGCTTCCCGCTACCCTCTGCCAGATGTTCATAGACGAGGTGTTCCCCAATGAGGCTTATAAGACGCTGGACGATGATACCATCACCACCATCGAGAGCTTCTTCGCCAACAACCTGAACGGTTCCGAGACGAGCCGTGAACTCTATGTACACAGAAATACTCTCGTATACAGACTTGATAAGGTTAAGAAAAATACAGGCCTCGATCTTCGTTCCTTCGACGATGCCGTTCTCTTTAAGATGGCTTCCATGGTAAGGACATACCTTGAGTATCTTGAGACCAGCAAGGACAACATGATCAGATGATAGTATTTGATGACGTACATAAGACTTATACCTCCCACGACAAGACAAATGTGGATGCCCTGAGGGGAATAAGCTTTGAGATAGAAGACGGGGAGTTCGTATTTATCATCGGTAAGTCCGGCTCCGGAAAATCCACACTGATGAAGTGCATCACCTGTGAGGAGACTCCCAACGAGGGTGCCGTATATATCGACGACTTTAATATATCGGATATGTCCAGGGCCCTGGTCCCCGTTCTCAGAAGACAGATCGGAATGATCTACCAGGATTTCAGACTTATCGAATCCAAGACAGTATTTGAGAATATCGCCTTTGCCGGAGAGCTGGTGGGCATCCCCAAGAAGAGCCTTTCCCAGACTGTCCAGCTGGTGCTGAACGTAGTAGGCCTTAAGGACAAGGCAGATGCTTATCCCAAGGAGCTTTCAGGCGGTGAGCAGCAGAGAGTTGCCATCGCAAGAGCTATGGTAAATAATCCCACTATCGTAGTAGCGGACGAGCCTACAGGTAACCTGGACCCGGAGACTTCCGAGAGCATCATGGCTCTTTTGCAGGAGATCAACAAGGGCGGCGCAACAGTTATCGTATGTACCCATGACAGCAACCTGGTAGACAGGATGAAAAAGCGCGTTATCGAGATCGAGGACGGCCTTATCATCAGGGACAAGAACGAGAGCGGCTACAGTGAGCCGGCCAGGAAAGAAGATCCGGAGTTTGAAGGCTACGGCATCGAGAACGTGGGCGTCGCCTTCGGTGACGATCCGGCTTTCAAAGGAGATGCGGACTACAGCGATTCCTACGATGACGAGGGCTTCATGAGTAAGCCCGTCGCCCCCGATATATTCTTCGGTGAGACTCCCCCTGAGGTGGTAGAGGCCGCCAGAAGAGCGGAAGAAGAGGCAAAGGCTGCCAGGGAAGCTGCCAGGATAGCAGAGATGGAAGCTGCCCTCAAGGCTGAAGAAGAGATGCGTGCCGCCATGGAGGCTGCCCGTCTTGCCAAAGAGGAAGCCGAAAGGCTTGCAAAGGAAGAAGAGGAGCGTCTTGCCAGAGAAGCTGAAGAGAGAGCCGCCAAAGAGGAAGAAAGAAAGCGCCTTGAGGAAGCTTTGAGACTTGCCTCCGAGGAGGAGGAAAACGCAAAGAAGGCGGCGGAGGAAGCTTCCAGAAAAGCTGCGGAAGCAGCAGCTGCCCTTGCGGAAGCATCAGCTGATGATGCTGACGCGGAAGATAAAGAAGATGAAAAAGACGAACCTGTGGTAGAGACAAGACTCGACAGGATCGCAACTGATGAAGACACGGATGCCCCGGAGGCAGAGACCGTATCTGAAGAGGCTTCTGAAACTGAAGAAGCGGAAGAAGAGGATGAGGTCCCGGAGATAAAAGAGATCAAGTGGACCGACATCGATCTTGATATCCAGGAGGATGACGATTAAGTGAGTGTAAGAGCATTTTTTAATTCGGTCAGGGAGGGATTCAGAGGAATATCCAGACATCCCCTCGTTACCATAGCATCTGTCACGACTATCCTTCTGATGCTCATCCTTATGAGCACCTTCTTCGTTTTTTCCGCCAATGCCAGGAGCATGATGAAGAGACTGGCCCAGCAGCCTCCCATCGAGGTCTATATGAAGACAACCGCATCCGTGGATGAGATCAATGCCACGTCTTCTTATATTTACCAGGATCCCAACGTTATAGAGCTCCGGCTGTCTTCTCCGGAGGAGAACTACAATTCCTTCAAGGCTAATCTGGGAAACAGTTCTTCCATCCTTGATGATTTTGATTACAATACATATCTTCCCTATTCCTTCTCCGTCAGGATCTCTGATCCCGCCAAGGCAGATGAAGTCTGTAACAGGATAGCATCCATGCCCGGTGTTGGAAGGGTAGCCAAGGAAAGCAACGTAATGACCTTTTTGAGCAAGGCCAGGACTGCAGTCAATATTGCTACTGTAGTTTCCTTCGTGGTGCTTTTCGTCATTGCCCTTTTCATCATATCCAATATGGTAAGGATCTCTGTTTATTCCAGAGCCAGTGAGATAGAGATAATGAAATTTGTCGGCGCCACCAACTTCTATATAAGGATGCCCTACATTATCGAGGGCGGCATCGTAGGACTTATAAGCGCCATATGCGCCTGGGGCATAACTACTGTTGCCTACAGGGCCATCTACTACAAGGCTATGGCGGGCATCGATCCTTCCAGTTTCTATGCTCTCCTTCCCACAAGGAATATCACCTGGTGGATCCTTCTTATCGTGGTGCTTATAGGCGTTCTTATCGGAGCTGTCGGAAGCGGTATCTCCGTAAGAAAGTATATAAAGGTGTAAGGCTATGAAGTTTTCGGATAACGTGGAGCTTCAGAAAAGACTGATAGCAGGCGGAGCCCTGGTGCTTACAGCTGCCCTTGGAGTGGGAGTTTTCTCGTCTAAGGTCAATGCGTCCGGATCTAAGCTGGACAGGCTTATGATCCGTCTCAACAGGGATACCGAAGATGATCTGGAATCTGCCAGAAACGACAGGGAAGAGGCTGAAGCTGCGGCAGCGGATGCAAGAGCCATGGCCAGTCAGCTGGAGGGCGAAAAGGATGCCCTTACGGGAGAACTGGCAGAACTTCAGGGCCTTTCCGACGAGCAATGGGAACAGTACCAGCTGATCGCCCAGCAGTATGCCCTTGCCCTGGAGGCGAAGGTCGAAGCATACGACACATATCTTGATGCTCAGGATAATCTGGAGGAGACAAAGGAGATGTTCTCCGAGAGAGTCTCCACAATGTTTGAATACAGGAACAAGTCCACTCTTGAAGTCCTTCTGGAATCCGATTCCATCGCAGGTTTCTTTACTAATATGGAGATAATAACCCTCATCGCAGATGCTGACGATCAGGCTGTGGATGAGATGCAGATAGCCTTGGACTACGCTGAGGCCCAGTCTAACTACGCCCTTCAGGAAGCTGAAGATATGCAGACAATAGCTGAGGAAAAGCAGGAGCAGCTTCAGGAGCTGGAAGACCGTATCGGTGTTACCGAGGCCGCCCTTGAAGATATCTCCGTAAGTATTACTTCTTACAACCAGATGGCGGCCGAGTTTGATGCCCAGTCTGCGGCACTTGGAGATCAGATAGCTGCACTTCAGGCCCAGCTGGATGCACAGAATGCAACAGCAACGCCTACCCAGGCTTCTTCCCAGTCAAATGATGATTCCGGAAACGAAAGCTCTGATCCTACACCTGTTCCTGCTCCCACATCTCCCCCGGAGAGTAACGGCACACTTTCCTGGCCTACCTGGTCAACGACTATCAGGGATTATTTCGGAGAGAGGACCCATCCGCTGGACGGAACGGTAAGGATGCATTACGGTCTTGATATCGGAGCCGGTTTCGGCGATTCCGTTATGGCAGCCGCTTCAGGTACTGTCATCTATGTGGAGGAGCCTGTTGAAGGAGAGAATTATGGCGGTTCCGGATACGGTAACTACTGTATCGTAGACCATGGCAACGGAATAACTACAGTATATGCTCATATGAGAGACGTTTACGTCAGCACCGGAGATTCTGTCTCCACAGGAACTGTCCTGGGAGAAGTTGGAAGTACCGGCGGATCCACCGGACCTCATCTTCACTTTGAGGTCAGGGAGTGGGGAACTGCCGTAGATCCCCTGGGGTATCTTTCCTGATGGAAGACCTCTATGACGTACTGGCAGATCACTACGATCTGATGCAGGAGGAGATAGACCCGGAAGAACTGGGAAGTCTCATTAACAGTCTTGTAGAAAAACACCTGAAGACAGAAGAAAAGGGCAGATCCCTGGTGGACCTGGGCTGCGGCTCCGGAAGCGTTACCGCTGTGCTGGCGGAAAAGTACGGCTACGATGCCACAGGTATAGACAGGTCTGATGAGATGCTGATGGAAGCATCCGGGAAGTCCTCCAGGGTTATGTGGGTCAATCAGGATATTACAGATTACGAGCTCCCCGGCATGGCGGACGTGTTTATCTCCACCACAAATACCATGAACCACATTACGGACAGGAAGCTTTTCGAGAAGATCTTAAAGTCCTTTGAAACATATATGCTCAGGGGCGGACTCTTCATTTTCGACGTGGGGACGGAAGAGCACTT
>JAGAFH010000216.1 GCA_017612755.1 Clostridiales bacterium | reverse complement strand
CGATCTCCTTTCCGCCGCCGGCGCCGGGATACCAGACCTGGAGGATGGCATTTGCATCCTTATCTGCAACAGAAAGATCCATAGCGGAACCTGTCATGGAAAGAAGTACGACAGGCACTCCCTTCCCCTTTGCTGTCGCCAGGACTTCATCCATGAGCCTGCACTGTACTTCCGGGAAACGAAGATCGATCTTGTCGCCTGATGCGAACTGGTTGCCCGTATCTCCCTCTTCTCCCTCAAGATTCTCATCAAGGCCTAAGCAGAGGATGACCACGTCAGAGTTCTCGGTGACGATCTTTGCTTCCGAGATCCTGTTGTAAGGCCTTGCCAGATTGTCGGGCTTCTCCTCGAAGATATCGCAGCCTTCGGAGTAGAGGATCTGGCTGTCAGGGAAGGCGGCTCTTATGCCGTCCATCAAAGTGACGTTGATGGACGCAGTTCCGTGGTAGTTTCCTACCAGGGCTTTTCTGCTGTCCGCGTTAGGTCCGATAACACCGATCTTTCTGACCTTGTCTTTTGACAGAGGAAGGATGCCGTCGTTCTTCAGCATTACTACGCACTCGGCGGAAGCTCTTGAGGCGACTGCCAGGTGCTCTTTGCACTCTACCTTCTCATAGGGGATATCATCATATTCACTGCCGTCGAACATACCCAGCATGTATCTGACGGTGAAGAGCCTGATGGCGGATTCCCTTACATAGTCCTTGGATACCTTGCCGCTCTTTACTGCCTTTTCGAGGGCCAGATAGGTACAGCCGCAGTTCAGGTCGCATCCCATCTTAAGGGCCAGGGCGGCACTGTCTTCTATGGTCTTTGTTACCCTGTGGTTTTCGTGGAAATCACGGAGGGCCCAGCAGTCGGAAACGAAGTGGCCTTCAAAGCCCCACTCACCTCTGAGCACCTCTTTCATAAGAAATTCATGGGCACAGGAAGGCTCGCCGTTAACTCTGTTGTAGGCGCCCATTACCGCCTCCACCTTACCTTCCTTGACGCAGGCCTCGAACTGGGGAAGGTATGTCTCGAAAAGATCCTTCTTGCTGGCCTTGGCATCAAATCCGTGGCGCAATGCCTCGGGGCCGGAATGTACAGCCAGGTGCTTGGCGCAGGCGGCTACCTTGTAGCTTTCTCCGTCGCCCTGAAGTCCCTTGATAAAAGGGATAGCCATCTCAGAAATAAGGACAGGGTCCTCGCCGTAGGTCTCCTGACCTCTTCCCCACCTGGGGTCCCTGAAAAGGTTGACGTTTGGGGACCAGTAAGTAAGTCCCTTATATATGTCACGGTCTTCGTGCTTCGAAAACTCGTTATATTTCGCTCTTGCTTCTGTGGAGACCACATCGCCCACTTCCTTCATGAGCTCCTTGTCGAATGTGGCTCCGAGTCCTATAGACTGGGGAAAACTGGTAGCCGTACCGGCTCTTGCAACGCCGTGAAGTCCTTCATTCCACCAGTTGTATTCGGGAATGCCAAGTCTTTCTATGGCGGGGGCATCGTAGCGGAGCTGGGAGATCATCTCCGTAAGATCCATCTGATCTACAAGTTCCGTTGCTTTTATTCTTGCCTGTTCTCTATTCATATAGCTGTCTCCAGTCAAATATTGCTAATTACTTTATTTTTTTTACAATAATTGCTAAAATATCATTTGAGTCATAAAGAAGGAGGGGCGGGATCATGGATCACGAATCGCCTGAGGGCTTTCAGCAGCCCATAAGAGAATTCGTAAAACGCTATCTGGACGGAGAGACCGAGAACGTTGATTATGTACCCAAGAGCAACTTGCGCATCTGGTACAACTATCAGGTCGAAGGTTACCCTCTCCATAAGCACTCTGCCTTAGAGGTGGTCCTTCCGGTAGAGAGCGGCTACAAGTATATAGCCGACGGAAGGAAGTTCCAGCTCAGCAGCGGTGATATCCTTTTTATACCCCCCAACTGTCTTCATGAAGTTGAGTGCGACACGGAAGGCCGCAGGTTCATCTATCTCTTCGAGATAGGTTTTCTTAAGAACTTCTTCGACTACAATGAACTTGATGATTTCTTCAGCGAGCCGAGACTTCTTAATTCCAATACGCATCCTGATATCTATACCAAGATCAGGAAGCTCTTCCTTGAGATGTCCGATGTTTACTTTATGTATACGAACAAGGTCTGTGAGATGACCATCTTCTCAAAGCTGATGGAAGTCTTTGCTATCATTGCCCAGGAGGCTTCCCAGGAGAATGCCATCCATTTTGATAATGATAAGCAGAGGGAGAATTTCTTTAAGTTCAACAGTCTTATCAAGTATATAAACTCACATTATATGGATAATCTGAGCCTTGAGTATGCAGCTACTTTCGTGGGGTTCTCCAAGTTCCACTTCGCCAGACTGTTCAAGGAATTTACCGATTCATCTTTCTATGACTATCTTACCCACAGAAGGATCATCGCCGCCAAGACCTTACTTGAGGATGATGCCCTTTCCATCACCGATATCGGTGAGATGTGCGGATTTACCAATCAGTCCACTTTTACCAGATGCTTCTCAAATCACGTAAACATGACCCCTTCGAAGTACCGTCAGACTATAAGACAATCCAGGATGATCTGAAAGACCTTTTTGATAATGGACCGGAATCATGCGGGAGCCCCAAAAGGCTCCCGCTTTTTTCCGTATAAGTTCTGATCAACCCTTTACCGATCCGAGAGCAACACCTGCAACGATGTACCTTGAAAGAAGAAGGTAAACAACGATGAGGGGCAGCGCCGTGATGGTAAGACCCAAGTAGATGGAACCGAACTCTGTCTTATAGATGTCTCCTCTGAGGAGCTGGACCATCTGGGGCAGTGTCTTCTTCTCTTTTGCCGTAAGGAGAACGGAGGGTTCAAAGAGCCTGTTCCAGTTGGCAACGAATGTGAAGATAGCCTGGGTGGCGATAGCGGGCTTCATGATGGGAAGCACTATCTTGTTGAATGTGTAGAACTCGCCTGCGCCGTCGATACGTGCGGACTCAACGATCTCGATGGAGAGGGAAGCCTGCAGGTACTGTCTCATGAAGAAGACCATCATGGGAGCTGCGATGGAAGGCAGGATGAGCATAAGTCTGTTGTTAGTAAGGCCGAGTCTGTAAGCAGCCTGGTAGAAACCGATAAGAGTTACCTGGCCGGGGATCATCATGACGCCCATGATGAAGCTGAAGAATGCATTCTTGAGCTTCCACTCATATGCTGTGATGGCATAAGCAGTAAGAGATGAGAAATATACTGCAAGGATCGTAGCACATGTGGAGATGATGGCGGAGTTCATGAAACCTACAGAAGGCTTGAAGTCCTTACCCTTGAATACTGCGATGTTCTGGGCCAGGTGTCCGGAAGGGATAAGGCTCAAAGCATGCTGCTGGATCTGAGGTGTAGACCTGGTGGAGTTTACGATCATGATCCAGAAAGGAAGGATACATGTGACGGCAATGATAACGCAGACTACATATATTATTGCCATGTAGATGGGGGATTTTCTCTTTTTAAGAGCGCTTACGCTTACTGAATTTGTAGACATATTACATCATCCCCCTTGCTGCCAATTTTGCTTCACGCAGTTCTCTCTTCTTCAGTTTCTTCATGGCTGCCTCGTCCTTATCCCTGAGGATATAGAAGAGCATGGATGAGAAGAATACGATGATTGCGAACATGATCATACTTGCTGCAGCGGCCTTGTTATAGATATATGATCCGGAGAAGGCCTGATTGTAAATGAATACGCTGGTGGTAAGTGTTGCGCTGTCGGGACCGCCGTCCAGGAAACACTTGGGAATATCGAACATATTGAGACCACCGATCAAACTTGTAACAAGTGTGAAGAGCATGATCGTCCTGATACAGGGAAGCGTAATAAATAAGAAGGTCTGAACCCTGTTGGCTCCGTCGATCTCGGCTGCCTCGAAGATAGCGGGATCGATACCGATAACGCCGGAGATAAGAGTGACCATTGTATAACCGAACCACATCCAGAACTGGATAAAGATAACAACGTTCTGTGCTGTAGTCTTACTTACGAGATACTGTACCGGAGCATCCTGGATGTGCAGTGAGCACAGAATGTCATTAACAGGTCCTGTAGGGGACTGGAATAATGCATTGAAGAGGATAGCAACGGTAGCTGCTGTGATGATATTGGGCATATAGAAGACTACCTTGAAGAAGCCCATGCCCTTGATCTTACTTCTTACATCTGTAAACCATGCTGTAAGAAGGAGAGCCAGTCCGATCTGGGGAATGAAGTTTAAGATCCAGATCTTGGCTGTATTCTTAAGAGCCGTTCTGAAAGACTCAACGTGTACTACATCTACAAAGTTCTGGAAAGGATTTCCCTGAACCAGGCTCATGTCCTTAGAGTTAAGACCCTTAAGGTTTGTAAATCCGATAAATGTCGTATAGAGGATCGGATAGAGCTGGAAAATAAGGAAAGCAACTACGAAAGGAATAGCGAAGATGTAGCCGTACTTTGTGTAGCTTACACTTTTCTTTTTATTCATAATATCGCCTCTGAGCTATAAGAGATTGCTTAAGAATTGGATGGAATTTCGCGGGTTTTTTGCATAGAAAAAGCGGCTCCGGAAAAAAGCTTGTTCAATTA
This sequence comes from Clostridiales bacterium, assembly GCA_017612755.1. Taxonomy (GTDB): domain Bacteria; phylum Bacillota; class Clostridia; order Saccharofermentanales; family Saccharofermentanaceae; genus Saccharofermentans. Next base: position 4,945 of record JAGAFH010000216.1, on the reverse strand, counting down.
TCCGGAGCCGCCTCCTATTGCAATCAGTTAATTAGGAGCAACAATGCTCACGATCACTGATGGGTTTTTAAATATCTGATTATCAGACTGTAACGTCGAGGTTGTCACCTACAGTTGTTCTGAAGTCAGCGATTGCAGAATCTCTGTCCTTCTCACCAGCTGCATACTGTCTGACCTGGTCACGCCAGTAGCTGTTGATTGTCTCGTCGTACTGTGTAAGGTTAGAACCGTTAGCATAGTCGTTAGCAGGAACGAATACGTCGAACATGTTCTGGCCGCCGAGGAAGTCAAGAGTACCGTCAGACATAGCCATAACTGTACCGGAAGCAACTGTATCCTTTGTGCCGCCTTCGCCGTTAAGTGTGCCGTTAGCCCACATGTACTGAAGTCCGTTCTCTGTGCAGTCAAGTGTGATCCACTCGATGATCTGTCCAACAGCTTCCTTGTTCTGGGAATCCTTGTTAGCGATGAGCCATGTGCCGCCCCAGAAGAAACCTACGGGAGGAGGACAAACTGCCCAGTCACCATATGTTCCCTGTCCTTCTGCGAAGGAGCTTACAACGTTGCCGTCCTCATCACAAGAACCGGAGTTACCAACCATAACGTAGTTGATAAGCCAAGCAGGTCCGAAGAAACCGAATACGGGCTTCTCGCCTACGCCAGCCATGTCAGCATACCAAGCGTCTGTCCAGTCCTGAGTTACATTGGACCAGCCGTTAGCTGTAAGGTCTGCAGAGATGTCAAGGAAAGCTTCTCTCTTAGGATCGATGTTAAGGTTGCCGTCTACGATCCAGCCCTTATCGGAGCTGTTCTCGATTGCGTGCCATACATCACCGTCACCGGAAACGATTGCGATACCGTTGTCAGAAAGAGTAGCTGCTGCTTCCCAGAACTTATCCCAGCTCTGTGTACCAGCACCGATGATCTCGCCAACTGCATCAGGATCGTCTGTTCCGAAAGCCTGCTGTGCAAGTGATCTTCTGTAGATGAAAGCTCCACCTGTAGCCTGATAGCCAAGTCCTACGACTGCGCCGTCAGAAGGTCTTGTTCCGATATCAACAGAGTACTGAGCGATCTGAGCGTCAGAGATCTCCTTGTCGATGTCGATTCCAAGATCGGAATAAGGAGCTGCGAACTCGCAAGCGTCACCCTGTGTGTACTTAAGGACGAATGCGGACTCAGCGCAATAGAAGTCAGGTGCATCTTCGCCGCCTGCTGCAAGAGCAGAATCGAGAGCGGGCTGATACTCACCGTTTGTTGTAGCGATGATAGTAGGAACTACTTCATACTGCTCAGCAAAATCGGGATGAAGTTCCATGAACTTCTCAACCATCTTCGGAACTTCGTCTGTGAATGTCCAAAGGTTAATTGTTGTCTTGCCGCCTGATTCGCCATCTGTCTTTGTACATGCTGTCATAACACCTGCCAGCATACAGAAACAGAGCATACCTGCAACTAATTTCTTCATAGTTTTTCCTCCTGGTTTGTTTGAATTGTTGGTTTTTTGATTGTAGTTTTGTACAAACTGACTAAAATCTGGCCGGAAATTAGTTTTCACAATCACATAATACACAATTGCCACATTTATTTCTTTACAAATATTGCTAAATTTCATACAAATATTGCTAACTTTTGTAAATTCCACAAAAATTTTCGATATTTTAGTGCAATTCACTGTATAATTGTTTTGCTTTTTAACGTCAGGAGGAGAAATACCCATGGAATCGAGCTTTTTCAGTTCTACAAATCCTGCTATGAGGTTTCTGACCAACCTTTGTAACCTCATGCTGGTCAATCTTCTCTTCATAATCACTTCCATTCCCCTCATTACCATCGGAGCCTCTCTATGCGGTCTTTATAAAGTGGTCGCCGAGATCAGGAACGGGGAAGAAGTCTTCCTTTTAAAGGATTATTTCAGGGCCTTCGGATCTAATTTCAAGAATGCCACCCTTTTATGGGTGCCGATCCTGCTCATAGATATGTTCCTTATATATGAACTGTATATATTAAATAATATATTACCTTCTGAGTATCTGATCCTTCAGTACCCCATAATAATAGTTCTGTTCGTTTCCCTTTTCCTCATAGTATGGGCCTTCCCCCTGATGGCCAACTACGAGAACACTCTCAAGAACACTGTCACCAATGCGGTAAGAGTGGGACTGGGAAGCCTGCCCACCACTATATTTGTCTTATTTATCCACGCCCTTATAATCGGGATCCTCTACTACGGCCAGTATTCAGCAGTCGTCTTATTCAGCCTTTTGAGCTTCTTCGGCATTGCTCTGACTGCCCTTATCTGCTACGTCTTTATCGACCACGCTTTGGACCAGCTGGGAGTCAAGCCCAAGGAAGAAGCAATAGAAGACAAGCCTTTGAGCATCTCCCTTGACGACGAAGAAGACGAAGAAGAGGAATGATCCCCAAACATATGCAAATAAAAAACGGATCCGGTAAGGATCCGTTTTTCTTCTATCACCTATTCATGCCTGGCCGGCAATATTGAGGGTCAGATATTTGCTTTGATGCTCTTTACGATACCTTCAGCATCAAGTCCGTAGAAGTGGAGAAGCTCTGCTGCCTTACCGGACTGGCCGAACTCGTCATTTACTCCGAGTCTTGTGACCTTTCCGCCAAAACCGTTCTCACACAAAGTCTCGCATACTGCGCTTCCCAGTCCGCCGATGATGGAATGCTCTTCAACAGTGAAGACCTTTCCCGTCTTCTTTGCGGAATTAAGGATAGCTTCCGTATCCAGAGGCTTAACGGTGTGGACATTGATGACATCACAGCTTATTCCTTCCTTGGCCAACTCCTCAGCCGCGAGAATGGACTCTGCAACGCATACGCCGTTACAGAAGATGGAGATGTCTGAGCCCTCAAGGATTTGCACTGCCTTCCCGATCGTAAAATCATAAGAAGGAGTTGTATTGATGACCGGGACGGCAGCGCGTCCAAACCTGAGGTAAACAGGTCCATCCTTAAGCAGCGCCGCCCTGACAGCGGCACGGGCTTCAATGTCATCTGACGGTACGATAACCGTCATTCCGGGTATAACTCTCATCAGGGCGATATCCTCAAGGCACTGGTGTGTTGCACCGTCTTCACCGACTGTAACGCCGGCATGGGTAGCGCCGATCTTAACGTTAAGGTGAGGATAACCGATGGAGTTTCTTACCTGCTCGTAGTTTCTTCCTGCTGCGAACATCGCGAAAGAAGAGATGAACACGGGCTTGCCTACAGTCGCGAGACCTGCGGCGATACCGGTCATGTTAGCTTCTGCGATACCGCAGTCGATGTGGCGGTCGGGGAATTTCTTCTTGAATACAGAAGTCTTCGTAGCTCCCGCCAGGTCTGCATCGAGGACGACGAACTCAGGGAACTCGGAACCGAGCTCGGCAAGAGCATTACCGTAACTGTCTCTCGTTGCTATTTTCTTATCAAAGTCGATGTTCATGAAGCGCCTCCGTTCTGAAGAGCAGCCTTATGAGCCCTGATCTCTTCGATAGCCTGTTTGTACTCCTCTTCATTGGGAGCCTTGCCGTGCCAGCCGGCCTGGTCTTCCATGTAGGATACGCCCTTGCCCTTAAGGGTCTTCATGATGATGGCCGTAGGACGGTCTGTGCAGGCTCTTGCATTCTCAAAAGCAGCACGGATCTCATCAAAGTTATGGCCGTCGATATTGATAACGTTAAAGTTGAAGGCTTCGAACTTCTTGTCGATGGGATAAGGGTTACATACATCTGATACCCTTCCGTCGATCTGAAGGTCGTTGTTGTCTACGATGACGCAGAGATTGGAGAGTTTCCTTGCTCCTGCGAACATCGCTGCCTCCCAGATCTGTCCTTCCTCGATCTCACCGTCACCGCAGAGACAGTAAACCCTGAAGTCTGCGCTGGTGAACCTGGCTCCGAGAGCCATGCCGCAGGCAGCGGAAAGGCCCTGGCCCAGAGATCCCGAACTCATGTCGACACCGGGCGTCTCGTTCATGCAGGGATGGCCCTGAAGGTAAGATCCGAGTTTACGGAGTGTCTTAAGGTCTTCCACAGGGAAGAAACCTCTGTGTGCAAGTGCGGAATAATATCCGGGAGCTGTATGTCCTTTGGAGAGTACGAATCTGTCTCTTCCGGGGAACCTGGGCTCCGCAGGATCGATGTTCATCTCTTCGAAGAACAGATAGGTGTACATGTCAGCTGCCGACAATGATCCGCCCGGGTGACCGGACTTGGCATTGAAGACACCTTCGATGATGCCCTCGCGCACGTCGCACGCCATTAATTCTAGTTCTTTGTTAGTCATCTTAACCTCTTATGTTCTTTACTCGCCGTTCTTATGAGAAAGGATTCTCTGAAGGATACAGAACGCCGGCAGGTCTATTATAACCTAAGTCAGTGCCTGTAAGTCCGAGATACTTGAATACCTCATAGAGAGCCTTACCGTAGTGACCGAAAGCAACTGCGCCGTGATGAGGGAAGTTGTTCTGGATAAGTACGTGACGGTAGAATCTGCCCATCTCAGGGATAGCGAATACGCCGATGCCGCCGAAGGACTTGGTAGCTACAGGAAGGACCTCGCCCTCTGCAACATAAGCACGGAGCTGTGCGTCAGCTGTAGACTGGAGTCTGAAGAATGTGATGTCGCCGGGAACGATATCACCCTCGAGTGTACCCTGTGTAACGTCCTCAGGAAGAGCTCTTGCCATGATGAGCTGATACTTCATGGAGCAGGCGGAAAGCTTCTTGGAGCATGTGTTACCACAGTGGAAGCCCATGAATGTATCTGTATGCTTGTAGTTGAACTTACCCTTGATGGACTCTTCATACATATCAGCAGGTACAGAGTTGTTGATGTCGAGAAGTGTAACGATATCCTCAGATACGCAATAGCCGAGGAACTCGGAGAGACATCCGTAGATATCAACCTCACAGGATACAGGGATACCCAT
>JAGAFH010000215.1 GCA_017612755.1 Clostridiales bacterium | reverse complement strand
TGCTATAACACCGTCCTTAACAGTACCTGTGACTGTAACTGTTACAGGTGTCTTGTTCTCATAAGCTTCCTGAATGATCTTCTTGTTCTTCTCGAAATCGAGCTGTGACTTGGAAAGGATGATCTCCTTGCCCTGATCCGTATTTCTGATGCTCTTTACAACAACAGTAACTTCGCTCTTGTTGGCAACTGCATCGTCGATATTGAAATCGGGATCGTTATCAAACTCTCTTCTGGGGATCTTTCCTTCGGATTTGTCGCGAACATCCACATAGACAAAATCAGCGTCTGCCGAAGTTATGGCTCCCTTCACAATAGCATTTCTTCGAAGCTGGGGAATACCTTCGATATACTCTTCGAAATTGATATCGTTCTCCCCCTGATTTGTCATGATTTCCTTGTTCTCGTCCATTCTCCGAACAACCTCCAAAATAATAGCTTCCGGTGTAGACGCCCCCGCCGTGATGCCAACCGTGTCGTCTTCCCTGATAAGCCCCTGGGCTATCAGTTCCCCGACATCGTCAGCACCGCTGACCAGATGCGTTCTCACACAGCGACCGGAACAGATATCAAAGAGTTTCCTGGTGTTCGAACTGTGGGAAGAACCGATGACCAGCATCACGTCAACCCCGCCCGAAATCTCCGCGGCTTCTCTTTGCCTAATTTCAGTCGTACTACATATTGTATCAAAAATCAAATTTTTTGCAATTTTATTTTCGGCATTTGCACAAATTTGAGAAAATATTTCTGATGAAAATGTAGTTTGTGATATAAGAACGGTGTTTTCCGGATCTGTTTTGATATTCTCAAATTCAGCTAAGGAAGACACTGTTTTCACGCTTTCCGGGGCTTCACCGCATATTCCTTCCACCTCCGGATGACCCTTTGCGCCGGTAATGATGACCTTCTTTCCTTCAGCCGTTTCTTTCCGCACGATCTTGTGGATCTTTTCCACAAAAGGACAGGTACAGTCCACGACTTTGCAGTTTTTCTGCTCCAGGATTGTCTTCTGCTCCGGAGTGACTCCGTGGGCCCTGATTATGACAGTACTTCCCTCCGGGACCTCCCGGGCCGTATCAAAGAGCTCAAACCCTTTATCCAGCAGTTCCTTAACGACCTTCTCGTTGTGGGTGAGTTCGCCCAGCATAACAAGACGCTCGCCGTCACTTTTTCTGTCCAGCATTTCATATGCCGAACCGACGGCGTTCTTGACTCCGAAACAGAAACCAGATGACTGGGCCTTTATAACTTTCATTACTTTATATATGAGAGAAGAAGATCTCTTGTCTCTTCGATTCCGATAACGGAAGTGTCGATCTCGATGGCATCAGCTACCTTAACAAGGGGTGCTGAAGCTCTCTCGGAGTCCTGCTTGTCCCTGTACTCTATATCTCTCAGTACTTCCTCATAGTTCTGGGAGAAGTCACCCTTTGCATTAAGCTCGGCCAGTCTTCTCTCTGCCCTCTTCTCAGCTGATGCCGTAAGGAAGAACTTATACTTGGCATTGGGGAGCACGTTGGAGCCGATATCCCTTCCGTCAAGAACGAAAGTCTGCTTGGAAGCGATAGCTCTCTGCTTCTCTACCATCGCCTTCCTGATAACGGGAAGGGCGCTGATGTCGGAAGCAGCGATAGAGACTTCGGGAGTCCTGATCTGACCGGTGACGTCCTCACCGTCAAGGATCATGTGCTGCTCTCCGTCTATAAACTCGATCTCAAGGCTCATGTCCTCGAGCATCTTCTTAACTGCATCCTCATCCCTGGGAGATATGCCTCTCTTGAGAGCAGACAGTCCGCATGTCCTGTACATAGCTCCGGTATCGAGATACATGATACCCAGTACCTTTGATACACCCTTGGCAAGGGTACTCTTTCCTGAACCCGAAGGTCCGTCGATGGCGATCTGATAGATCTCACTCATGGCTGTTCGTCCTCCATTGATGTATTTCTGTCTCTTCCCACCTCGTAGACCCGGTACTGTGACCAGAGAGTCTCCAGGGCTTCGAAAGAACTGACGATGTGTTCGCGCCTGTGCATACCAAGCATTACGAGAAGCGCATTGATAAGCGACAGGGGTGCGGCAAGGGAATCCACAAAAGATGCCATGGAAGACTTGGCGAAAAGCTTTACGTCCGCATATTCCGTCATGGCTGTGTTGTCCTTGTCCGTGATAACGATAGTCTTTGCCCCCTTCTTCTTGGCATACTCCATGGAATTGATAGTCCTCTGGGAATACCTGGGGAAAGAGATCCCGATCATAACATCCTCTGACGTGATAGGCATGATCTGCTCAAAGACCTCGTTGGTGGAATTACTGTGGATATGAATGACGTCATCGAAAAGAAGCGTCATATAAAAGTGCATGAACGAAGAAAGAGGAGAACTTGAACGAAGGCCCATGATATAGATCTTTCTGGCCTTAAGGATAGCTTTAGCGGCATTGCTCATAGCCTCGTCGTCCAGGTTTGCGATGGTATCCTTGAGATTCTCCATATCACCCCGCATGATATCTCTTACAGCGGCTGAATCATCCTCAAACCTCTCAGTGTAGTTAAGGCGCTGGACAGAAGTGAGCTTTGACTTAAGTTCCTCTTTAAGGGCTGACTGGAAATAGGGATATCCGTCAAATCCCAGTTCCATCGTAAATCTTACAACGGTGGACTCGGATACGCCGGTCTCCTCTCCCAGCTTGGAAGCCGTCATGTAGGCAGCCTTGTCGTAGTTCTCCAGGATATAACCTGCGATGGCCTTATGGCCTTTACTCATTTCAGGAAGACGGGACTCGATCAGTTCGATCGTGCTGTTCACTCTTCCTCACCTTCTTTCTTCTGATCATCGATCATATTATCTATAGAGATCTGCCTGTCGTCGTTGCCGGCAGCTTTCTCAAGGGAATCCTCAAGATCCCTGATGGTCTTGTAGCTCATGAGTTCCATTGAAGGAAGCTCATCTACGGAGCTGATACCGAACTCAAGAAGGAACTGTTCGGTGGTGGAAAACAGGGCGGGTCTTCCGGGAGCATCAAGATGGCCGTCCTCACAGATCCATCCACGGTCCAGGAGTCTTGATATTATGGAGTCGCTGGAAACGCCTCTCACCGCCTCCACCTGGGCTCTTGTAACGGGCTGGTTATAAGCGATGACTGCCAGTGTCTCGTAGGAAGCCTGGGAAAGAGGGGGTCTTGCCTTGGGGCTGTACATCCTTTCAAGGACCTTCTTCATACCGGGCTTGGTACACATAATGTAGGAATCTTCTACCTTTCTTATAAGAAGACCGCCCCAGGGATCGTTCTCATATTCGGATATGAGCTTATCCATGGCGTCGGTGATCACCGTGCGGTCACAGTTTAATATCTCTTCAAGCCTTTCTATGGAGACAGAATCTCCTGAAGCGAAAAGGACCGCCTCGCATGCAGCGGAAACTTCCTGTACCCAGATCTCAAATTCGTCGTCCTGATTAACTTTCACTTTTCTTATCTCCCGGTCTTGTTTTCTTCTATAAGTATCACATCGAAGGGCTTCTTCTGGGAAGCCTTGATCTTATTGCCGCGCAAAAGCTCCAGCACTGCCAGGAACCCGACTATCCTGTCTATCTTCTCCGGCTCTTTCTTTCCTTCGAAAAGCTCATGGAAGAAAAGCCTTCCCCTTCTTGTGATAGTAAGGAGCACGCTCTTCATCCTCTCTTTTACCGACAGTTTGTCGCGTTTCAGGATGTGGGTGATCTTAGATGAGATATCAGCAAACCTGATCTCATTTCTTCTGCAGATATTTTCTACCGCCTTATCGAATTCTTCCCCTTCAAACTCCTGGGGGGGATAGATTATCTCCACATCAAGGGATTTGGCGGTGGAAGGCACCTTGTAATAACAGTCAGTATATATCTCATGTCTGTTCTTGAGTTCCCCAGCCAGGAGCTTACATCTCTTATAGCGCAGAAGGCTGATGACCAGTTCTTCCCTGGGATCTTCCTCCCCTTCCATGTCATCTCCCCTTCTTCCGGGAAGCATCATCCTGGACTTGATATGCACAAGAGTTGCACCCATTACAAGAAACTCGGAAGCGACTTCCATATCCAGCTGTTCCATCTTCTCCAGATGGTCCATATACTGCTCTGTTACTTCTGAGATGGGGATATCGTAGATATCGATGTCATTTTTCTCGATAAGATGGAAAAGAAGATCCAAAGGACCTTCAAACTGTCTGATCTTCAATTCCGGTTTCGTTATCTGGGCCATGGCTGCTCCGTCAAAGGGTAGGAGGAGGCACTGCCCCGAAGAATACGGCAGAGATAAGTACCCTGACTAGCATTATGATGATATCGAAAGGCAGTTCAATGATACCCATGATGATACCGAAGACATCGATACCCGTAAGGGATCCCAACAGGATAAGACCCATAAGGACCATGGGACCATAGTGGACAAACTTTCTGAATCCGTCCTTGTACTTGACCCTGTAAGGGAGAAGTTCCTCGAGAACATGGAAACCGTCAAGAGGCGGAATGGGGATCAGGTTAAATGCCAGAAGTCCAAGACAGAAAAGTTCCGTATAGGTAAGGGCCGCCATAATGGCGATAACAACAGGTGAATCCTGGTTAACAGTGTAATAGAGGATGGTACTGATGATCGCACAGATCAGCGCCAGTATGAAGTTTCCGGTAACACCTGCAAGATGCACCATGATGCACATCCACTTCTTGCTCTTGAACCTGGTAAGGTTATTGGGGTTGTACTGCACGGGCTTTCCCCAACCGAATCCTGCGATAAGGATACATAAGGTACCTACCGGGTCGATGTGGGCCAGAGGATTAAGTGTAACTCTTCCCTGGTTCTTTGCCACATCGTCACCCAGCCATGTAGCTACGAAAGCATGCATGAATTCGTGAATGGAAAACGAAAGGGACAGGGCGATCAGCATTATGATCAGATAGAAAACTACTTCCCTGCCCGAAAACTCTCCTCTTAACAGTTCAACCAGCATTTTTCATCAAGCCTTTCTGATGGAGAAGAAGATCTTCTGACCGTTGATGTCAGACTCCTCCTTCGCTCCCTGGTCACCGGGCGCGATCTCTGTAGCAAGAACTACGGATGCGATGGTGTCCCTGTTCTTTTCGATAACACCGGCCAGCATATCGTTGCCGCTGTAATTAAGTATGATCCTGTCTGTGACCTCAAGTCCCGTGCTCTTTCTGAGGTTCTGGAGCTTGGAGATCATCTCCCTGACATAACCCTCTTCGATAAGTTCCTCTGTAAGGGCTGTCTTAAGGGATACCGTTACGTCCCTGTCAGACTGGGTAGAAAGTCCCTCAGGCTGTACAGTCTCTACAAGGAAATCATCCTTTGTCATCTCAAAATCTTCACCCTCAACGGTGATAGTTACGCTGCCCTCTTCAAGCTTAGCCATGGTCTCCTTGCCGGGAAGGTTTGCGATAACTTCTTTAGCCGCATTGAGCTTGGGACCGAACTTTCTTCCGCAGGTACGGAGCTGGGGCTTGAAGGAGAAATCCATAAGATCAGCATCACTGTCGAGCCTTGTGAGCTTCTTGATATTGAGCTCTCCGAGAACGATATCCTCGTACTCTCTATCAAGAGCGATATCAGATACTACGAAGACCTCGGAAAGAGGCTGTCTGATCTTGATATTAGCTGCTTCTCTTGCAGAACGTCCAAGCTCTGTGATCTTTCTTACAAGGTCCATCTCCTGCTCGAGCTTTGTGTCGATCATGGACTCGTCAGCTACAGGATAGGAGCAGAGGTGAACTGAATCGGGTGCCTCCTTATCAACGCTTCTTACCATATTCTGGTATACAGCCTCTGTTGCGAAAGGAATGAAAGGAGCAGAGAGTCTTGTAAAGCTCTCAAGGACCGTATAGAGCGTCATGTAGGCATCGATCTTATCCTGGGTCATATCACCTGCCCAGTATCTCTCACGGCCTCTTCTGATGTACCACTTGGAGAGATCCTCGATGAAATCCTGAAGAAGTCTTGCAGATCCGGTGATGTCATAAGCTGTCATCTTGGCATCTACAGTCTTGATGAGCGTATTGAGCTTTGAGAGGATCCATCTGTCCATAGCGCAGAGGTTACCCTTGTTAAGTTCATACTTTGTGGGATCGAAGCTGTCGATCTCCGCATATGTGATATAGAAACCGTATGTGTTCCAGTAGGTTCCGATAAACTTGTTCTGGCCTTCCTTGACTGCATCATCAGAGAAACGGCTGGGAAGCCAGGGAGCATTTGCCCGGTAGAAATACCATCTTGCAGCATCGGCACCCTGCTTGTTGAGTACATCCCAGGGATCTACAACATTACCCTTGTGCTTACTCATCTTTATACCGTCCTTATCCTGGACGAGACCCATTACGATACAGTTCTCAAAAGGGCTTCTGCCGAAGAGTACCGTGCTCTCTGCGATAAGCGAGTAGAACCATCCTCTCGTCTGGTCCAGCGCCTCGGAGATGAACTGGCAGGGATAGTGGGACTCAAAGAATTCCTTGTTTTCGAAGGGATAGTGGTACTGTGCGAAGGGCATAGCACCGGAGTCGAACCAGCAGTCGATTACTTCAGGGACTCTGGTCATCTTACCGCCACACTCGGGGCACCTTATATGTACGTTGTCTACGTAGGGCTTATGAAGCTCGATATCCTCAGGGCAGTCGTCACTCATGGACTTCAGCTCTTCGATGGAACCGATGCAGTGTCTCTTACCGCACTCGCACTCCCATACGGGAAGGGGCGTACCCCAGTATCTTTCACGGGAGATACCCCAGTCGATAACATTCTCAAGGAAGTTGCCCATACGGCCGTCCCTGATGGACTCGGGATACCAGTTGACCATGGAGTTGGACTTCAGAAGCTCATCCCTTACTGTGCTCATGGCGATGAACCATGTGCTTCTTGCATAGTAGATAAGAGGCGTGTCGCATCTCCAGCAGAAAGGATAATCGTGCTCAAACTTGGGAGCGTCGAAAAGAAGCCCCTTTTCGGCCAGATCCTTGATGATCATGGGATCCGCATCCTTAACGAAAGTGCCAGCAAAAGGAGCACCCTCTGTGAGTTCGCCCCTTGTATTTACGAACTGGACCATGGGAAGGTCGTTCTCTCTTCCGACTCTTGCGTCGTCTTCACCGAAGGCAGGAGCGATATGAACGATACCTGTACCGTCTTCCATGGTTACATAACCGTCAGCTACGATGTAGTGGGCCTTCTTCTTCTGGTTCTGCGCCTCTATGCCTGCGCCCTCATAAAGAGGCTCGTAGGACTTGCCGCAGAGATCAGTACCCTTGTACTCTTCAACGATCTCGTAAGCCTTTGTGTCCTCATCCTTGGCAAGCTTTCCGAGAACTGTATCCAGGAGAGCCTTGGCCATATAGTATGTGCAGCCGTCAGCGGCATTTACCTTGACGTAATCGGAATCAGGGTTTACGCAGAGGGCCACGTTACTGGGAAGAGTCCAGGGTGTAGTGGTCCATGCGAGGAAGTAAGCATCCTCCCCTGTTACCTTGAATCTTACGACTGCAGATCTTTCCTTGACTGTCTTATAACCCTGGGCAACCTCATGGCTGGAAAGGGCTGTACCGCATCTGGGGCAGTAAGGAACGATCTTGTGACCCTTATAGAGCATGCCCTTGTCCCAGATAGTCTTGAGAGCCCACCACTCGGACTCGATATAGTTGTTGTCGTATGTTACGTAAGGATTCTCCATATCAGCCCAGAAGCCGACTCTTTCACTCATCTGCTCCCACTGATCCTTATATGTCCAGACAGACTCCTTACACTTCTTGATGAAAGGCTCAACGCCGTATCCCTCGATCTGGGGCTTGCCGTCGATGCCCAGCATCTTCTCAACTTCAAGTTCTACGGGAAGGCCGTGGGTATCCCAGCCTGCCTTGAAGGAGACTGCCTCTCCCTTCATTGAATGGAATCTGGGGATAACGTCCTTGATGACACGGGTCTTGATGTGTCCGATATGAGGCTTTCCGTTAGCCGTAGGAGGTCCGTCATATAACGTAAATGTAGGAGCTCCGTCCTTAGCCTCTTTGAGGGATCTCTTGTAGATATCGTTTTCCTTCCAGAAAGAAAGGACTTCCTTCTCTCTGTCGATAAAGTTCATATCGGTCGATACTTTTTTGTACATACTCGTCTCACCTTCCGCAAAATACTGACTGCTTATTATAAATATTATAGGGATTCAAAGTCAAGGCATCACATTCTGGACTCGACAATAAAAGCCGTTTCCAGATCAGCTGTATGGATGGCTGCTACTGCCGGATAGAAAGCCGCAGCCTTGGAAAAGGGATCGTTATTGCTGTCAGACTCCCTTCCCATATGGAACCTGATCATGGCATATTCCTCGGGAGAGATCTTGATACAGCTCTGGATTATGAAGCAGGATTTGTCTCCGTGGCCGATGGGGAGCTTGTCGTTAACGCCCCATTCCTCTATCTCCTGCCACTGTCCTTCGATCTTTCTGTTGCGCTTCTGGACCTCATAGAAGTTGGCCTTGCAGACATCGTGAAGAAGGGCCGTGATAATGACCGTATCCTCCTTAAGATCTACAAGTCCCTCATCCACTTTGGCCTTGAGCCTGTTGTAGACATTTATGGAGTGAAGGGCAAGACCGCCCTTACAGTGGAGATGGTACTTTGTAGAGGCCGGAGCTGTATAAAAATCAGTATTCCCAAGCCAGGTCACCAGTCTCTCCATACCATTTCTTCCCGTGCTGAGAAGCTTTTCCTCTATGAACTTCTTATTTTCCTCTATCTGTTCCTGTGTCAGTTTAAATCCTTCTGCCATATATTCATTCCTCCGTAAAAGTATTCCAGGGAGTCTCCTGCTTAACAGGTATCTCAAACTCCATATATTCATTTTTGACCGGATGGTAAAAGCCGATCATGTAGGACTGCAGACATATCTTCTTACCGTCACCGAAGGTCCTGTCCCCATATTTTCTGTCTCCGAGAAGAGGATGGGATGCCCCTGACATCTGGCATCTGATCTGATGAAACCTGCCTGTCTCAAGGCGGATATCCACAAGAGAAACGTCCTTTCCCTTATATTTTCCTTCTCCTGTTATCCTGTAATCCAACACAGCCTTCTTGTCGGCATTACAGGAGATGCTGTTCTTGATCACTGCCCGGAATCCCTGGTCGGTCTTCACCTTTCTGAGGATATCCTCCAGTCTCCCCTCCTTCTGGGGAAAAAGACCGTTTACTACCGCCCTGTATCTCTTGGTAGTCTTACCTGTCCTGATCTGTTCCGAGAGTCTGGAGGCTGCCTTGTCGGTCCTGGCAAAGACCATAACGCCCTCCACATTTCTGTCAAGACGATGGACCAGCCCCAGATAGACGTTTCCGGGTTTATTGTACTTTTCTTTCAGATATCCCTTCAGGATACCCAGCATATCAGGAGCATCAGTCCCGTCGGCCTGGGAAAGGACTCCTGCCGGCTTTACAGCCACTATGACATGGTTATCTTCGTAAAGGACTTCAGGTGTCATCTGCTCCATCTCGCAGTCTGTCCGCAGGGCAGGCAGATGCCCATATTACTGACCGGAAGTCCCAGCTCGTCAGACTCAGTCTTTCCTCCGAACTTCTTCCCTACAATAAGATCCAGGACATTTCCCACCGCCGAGGGATTAAGCTCGGTGGCATAGGAACTTATTAGCACGAAAAGAGGATCGTCGGACAAAAGAAGAGAACACCTCTCCACGAATTCATAAAGGGACTTTTCGATCTCCCACAATTCTCCTGTAGGGCCTCTTCCGTACTTGGGCGGATCCATGATTATTCCGTCGTATTTCCTGCCCCTTCTTATCTCCCTTTCCACGAACTTCCTGCAGTCTTCCGCTATATAGCGGACGTAGCTGCCGGAAAGACCGGAAAGGGCCAGATTCTCTTTGGCCCTGTTTATCATGCCCTTGGAGGAATCCACATGGACCACTTCGTCTGCCCCGTGGGCTGCCGCAGCGCAGGTAGCTCCCCCGGTATAAGCGAATAGATTTAAGATCTTTATGTCCTTTTTACCTGCCGCCTTGGCATCGGAAATGAGCTTTCCGCAGAAATCCCAGTTGGATGACTGTTCGGGGAAAAGCCCGGTATGCTTGAAAGAAGTCGGTTCTATGATGAAGGTCAGCTCTTTACCCAGGGAGTTATATGACACATTCCACTTGGAAGGCATGGATCGTAGTTTCGACCAGGATCCCCCTCCCGTACTGCTCCTGTTATATACGGCATGAGGCTTTATGTCTGTTTCGGGAAAAGGCCAGATTGCCTGGGGATCCGGGCGTCTTAAGATAACGTCGCCCCACCTTTCCGCCTTGTCGCCGTCTCCTGCATACAGTACTTCAAAATCCTTCCATCCGTTGGAAATAAACAACTTATCTAACCTCCGTCAGTTGACGTTAAGATCGTCTGAAACAGCTATGACGGTATCACCGTAAAGCAGTTCCGCCCTGTACGTTCCGCTCTGGTAGCTATCGCCGTTTTCGGGCATAAAATCACACTCGGCAGTGATATTCCCGTCCAAAGTAACTTCGATCGTCTGTATCTGTGTATCGTTTCTGTAGAGTACTGCTTCCAGGGTCATGGACATGGGTGAATTGAAGTAGAAAACGCTTTGAAGCGCCATGTCGGAAGAAGTACTGTTGTTTGTAACAGGATTTCCTGAGAGGGCGTCATACCAGCAGCTGTCCACATATATAGACTCGATAAAAGCCTCGTTGATACTGATGGGATTTCCGTCCTCATCAAAGACGCATATCTTTGAAAAACCGGAGAAAAAGATCTTTTCAAACTCGGAAACGCTCTCTATCTTCCAATTGTGGTCAGTCCTCTTTACAGTCAGTACCACGGTCTGGTCTGAAGGATCATTTTCTTTTATCTTTTCAATGATCTCATCAGAAGTCCCCGTCAGAAGCTCATCGTTCATTATATAGACATCGGGGATCTCCACCGTAACAGTAGCCTTTGTTCTCTTATCATTGAGCTTTACGCTCTCGATCTTGTATGAATAACCGGATAAGAGTTCCAAAGCTATATCCTTCTGTTCTTCTGACAAAGAGGAGATATAGTCGCCTGATGAATTCTTCGTAAGATATGCCTCCGGGTCTTTCATGAGACAGTCCATCTCATCCGTTACGACAGTCTTTACTTTGTCCTTGGCTATCTCTTTAAGAAATCCGGAACAAGAGGTGGACAACAGGGCGAAAGATGCTGCCATAACGGCCGCCATCACCCTGATCGTTATTCTCTTAGTTTTCGTCATAATAATACTCCTGCTTTTTATTCTGCTTATTATAATATTTTTGGTCACAAAAAACCACCGCCCCGTCAACAAGACGGAGCGGTGGCAATTACATCAGATCTCAGGTTATCAGTAACCGCCGCTCAATGTGTACGAATCAGATGCGATCTCATGTCCGTTAAGGTCATAGAAGACGATCTTGTATGTATCATCGGGGAAGCTTGTAAGTCCGATATCAGAGGGATAGAAATAAGCCTCGATATAGTAACCGCTGTCTGTCTTGTCAGGGCTTGTATAGATCAGGTTGTTTCCGTTGTTGTTATAGACCTCAAAGTAGAATTCAAAGACTACATCCTGGTAAGCGGAGTCTACGATCATATCAAGCTCAAGCTCATATGAAGATGTATACCACCAGTCAGTATAAGAGATCATCGTGCTGTAGTCAGGTCCGAAGGGGAAATCGATATCGTCCAGCTCACCGAAGAAATCTTCTGCAAAATCATCGGGATTGCTGATCTCCCACTTATCTTTCTTGTTGAGCTTAAACTCAAGAGTAACATTGATCTCGACTGTACCCTCTACATCGTCAAGAAGATCGTCAAACTCATCCTCGTCTTCAGGATCCTCGTCAAGTGCTGCCTCATAATCAGGAAGAGTGATAGTATACTCGATCTTTCCCTTTCCGTCCTTAGTCTTGCACTCAGCCTTGCCTGCCTCAAACTCTCCTCTGGAAATGATCATGTCAACAGGTTCATTCTCTTCCTCGTAAGCTCCGAGAGCCTCTGTTGCATCATCCTCATCCTCGCAAAGATCGATCATATCAGTGATCTCTCTTTCAAGAGCTGCCTTAATGAACTCGTCTCCCACTTCCTGGCACTGTTCGTTGGCTTTGTCGAAAAGAGAACAACTTGTAGCACCTGCCATTACGGAAACAGCAAGAAGTGCGCTGACCGCTGTTTTTGTTGCCTTTTTCATAATAAATCTCCTTTTTCATTCACAGGGATCTACCCCGGTTTGCCCAATCATTATACAACTATTGGTAAAAAAAAACACCGTCCCGGTATAAAGCCGGAACGGTGCATATGCTTTTCAACTGCTTCAGTTATCAGTTTACCGTACAGGAATCCTCTGCGATCTCATGTCCGTCAAGGTCATAGAAGACGATGCGGTATGTATCAGAAGGAAGCTCATACTGATCCCATACATAGTCAGCATAGAAATATGCTTCAATGTACCAGCCGGCATCAGTCTTATCGGGGCTTGTGTAGATAAGATTTGTACCGCCCTCGTTGTATACCTCGTAGTAGAACTCCCAGATATCATTATCATAATCCTGATGATCTGATGTAGGAATGATATCGAGCTCGATGTAGTAAGCATCAGAGTAAACGCCGCTTCCGTTATCGCCCCACCAGTCAAGGTAATCTACCCAGTCTTCATAGTCGGAACCGAAAGGAAAATCGATCTCATCCAGCTCACCGAAGAAATCCTCGGCAAAATCATCAGGATTGCTGATCTGCCACTTATCTTTCTTGTTGAGCTTAAACTCAAGAGTAACATTGATCTCGACTGTTTCTTCAACATCTGCGAGAAGATCTCCGAACTCATCCTCATCCTCAGGCTCCTCGTCAAGTGCTGCCTCGTAGTCAGGAAGAGTGATCGTATACTCGATCTTTCCCTTTCCGTCCTTAGTCTTGCATTCAGCCTTGCCTGCCTCAAATTCTGCCTTTTCAAGGATCAGATCGATAGCCTCATCCTCTGCTTCATAAGCAGAAAGTGCAGCTGTTGCATCATCCTCGTCCTCGCAGAGATCGATCATATCTGAGATCTCCCTCTCAAGAGCTGCCTGGATAAACTCGTCTCCGACTTCCTGGCACTCGGAAGCTGCCTTGTCGAAAAGAGAGCATCCTGTTGCTCCTGCCATGACCGAAAGAGCAAGGACCGAACTGATAACTGTCTTTGTAGTCTTTTTCATAAAACCTCTCCCCCTGGAAAATAATTACTCTACAGCGATAGCGCCTGTAAAGATCGTATTGCCTGTGGTTGCATCATATGCATTGATGACATACGTACCGGGAACTGCATTACCGTAACCGACAGCATAGTCGAAGTCATAATACGTTCCGTCAGTATATGTAGTAGGAGTGATCGTATTGGAATAGACCACATCGGATACG
>JAGAFH010000214.1 GCA_017612755.1 Clostridiales bacterium | reverse complement strand
TCATACCCCCTAAAGACTTATTCGTAACCCACGCGAAGG
This sequence comes from Clostridiales bacterium, assembly GCA_017612755.1. Lineage (GTDB taxonomy): Bacteria > Bacillota > Clostridia > Saccharofermentanales > Saccharofermentanaceae > Saccharofermentans. Next base: position 3,484 of record JAGAFH010000214.1, on the reverse strand, counting down.
CTCCGGGAAATAGGAGAAAAGATGGCAAAAGACGCTTGCGGAAATTGTGAATACGGGCGCTGGGTTATGAGCCCGATCTTAAGGCGGATGGTTTATTGCTGTGATTATAGAGACGGGTGCCGCCACAGATCGACATATGTGAGACATAAACAGGAGGAGGGTGTAAATGGAGGAAGAAAAAAAGATCATCACAAAAATGACTGACTTCGAGATATGCAAGTCATACAGGGAAGCCAAGAATCCGGCAGGACAGCTGAAGATACTGGCAGAGCTTAACGCCTGCTCGATAATAGATATCGAGGAGATTCTTAAGCGAAACAATGAGCCCATGAGGAAGCGCCAGTCTAAGAACCCCGTCAAGAAGGAAACCAAGAAGCCCGCCAACAAGGGCATATTACCGGATATCATAAGCGACGCTATCATAAGGGAATACGACAGGGTGTCCAGGGAACTCGAAGTTAAAAAAGCCGAGGTTGAGGAGCTTAATGCGGAGCTTGCTGTAATCACTGAATGGCTCTCAAACCACGGGATAAAGACATGAAGCCGATATATGTGGCCGATATGAAGAACTGCGAGGGCTGTAAGTATCTAAGTCACATGGGACCGGAATACAACAAGGTATGCAGCTTTTATGAACAGACCTATGAGAGGCGGACAGTAAACAAGGACGGGACAAGAAGAGTCCCTTATGGATATTGCGACAGATATAAGCAACAGAGAACAGACCGAAAAGGGATTGAATGGGGCTATAGAGCCCGGAACGATTAAAGGAGAAAAGCAACATGTTTGATAAGTTTGGAGAATTCGACAGCTGGGAAGAGATAAACAAAGCAGCTGAAGGCCAGAAGGCCGAGGGCGATGAAGCAGCCCTTAAGGAACTGGCCAAAGAGAACGGGATAGACTTAGAAGATGCCGAGGACTACTTTGACGGAGCTATTCCGGAACTGTGTACACCTATGACAGCAGCCCTGGGAAAGCTCGAGATCGAAAAGAAGGACCTGAAGCCGAAGGACATCATGGAAGACTGGCTTAACTATATCCAGCAGCTATGCGCGACAGATCCGGAGATATGCAGGAACGTCAGGAAAAAGGGCAAGAGCCTTAAAGGATGTATCGGAGCGCTGCTTAAGTGGAGTTTTGCCAATATGCAGCCCATAGACAACGACATTAAAAAGGCAGCGGGCATTACCCAGAACGTAAAACTGGGCATTCCTGGAATAAGGACTGCCCATCAGATCATTAAGGATTATTACGGGAGGGCATGATGAAAGACATGAATGACCTTAAACCCGTAAAAGGGATTGAAAAATGGGCTCATGACCAGTTTTCGAGAGTGATCATCTTTTACAAACGTCATGGAGTATACGCAACCTGTCATTGCTCTGAATGTGGTGGATATTACCAGATACGGACAAGGACAACCGGAGATCCTTTTGAGGATGATCTTGCAAATATAGAGAAGCCTATAAGGGATGAGGAGACAAAATGCCGTCTGTGTAAGCGGGATGCCATATTCAAACCAGCAGGATGTTTCAAGGGTGAATGGAGAGATTGCAATATCGTTACAGGTCAAAAGATAGATGATAACAGGTTTGTATTCAGGGTATTCTATGCGACACAGAAAATATATAAAGACTGTAGGACGGCTTATTCTTGTAACGAGTACAAGAGGATATTCACGGAGAGCAGGAAGAAGCCGGTAAGATACTATAATCAATGTGGCCATTGGATGAAAACATCGATCGGTGACAACTATCGATACCTCGTGCACCCTTCGACATTCAAGGAAATCAAGAAAACAGGGATGTATAAATATGTTCCATACTGCAAGGAAGTAGCTGAGCAATATTACGGCGAGAGTTGGGTGATGGATTACTATATTGCTGCCGCAAGGTATCCGGATATGGAGATGATCGTCAAGACAGGAATGATATATCTTGCTTCAGCACTGGTCGCAAAGAATCCGGTCAATTTCAATCCGAGAGGAAGAGAGATACACAACAGGCTCAGGATCCAAAAGGAACGGGTTCCATATCTGGTAAAGGAACAGGGTAATAATATGCTTATGAGGCTCTTCCAGTTCGAGAAGAAGGCGGACAGACACTGGACTGATGAAGAACTCGAGATAGTCAAGGAATTATTCAAACACATATACACAGATATATTCACTGAGCTGATCAGATATATAAATCCGGTCAGAATGAAGAATTATATGTCAAAATGCGGTATATGGTATGACGAAGAGAGGATGTCATATGGCCAGGCCAACAAGATAAGACGCGAATACTTTGATTATCTCAAAATGAGAGCAGATGCCGGATATGATCTGACAAACGATATCATCATGTATCCGAACGACATAGTCAGGAGACATGCCGAGATGGTTATTGAGAGTGAAAAGAAGGAACTTGATAAGCGCATGAAGAATGTCATTAACAGATTCCCTTGGATTAGTAGAGATTACAGGAAACTCTCAGAAAAGTACAGCGCGGCGGCAGCAGGCTATATCATAAGGCCCGCAAAGGATGCGGCGGAGATCGTGATGGAAGGAAGGCTCCTGCATCACTGCGTAGGTGCAAGCGACACATACATGAAGAGACACAATAAAGGCGAAAGCTTCATTCTTTTTCTTAGAAAAGCCAGTGAACCCGACATTCCGTTTATAACTGTCGAGATTGAAGGCGAAAGTATAATCCAATGGTACGGAGCTTATGATAAGAAGCCCGAGGAGTCCTTCTTTGACGCCTGGCTTAAAACATATACAGGAGAGCTTGTCAAACGTAAGGAAGAAAAGAAGGACAAAAAAGCAGCTAAAACCGCATAAATACAGAATGGGAGAGGCATAATGGAAGAATTAACATCATACAGCAGCATAAACACAGTGGAACAGCTCACAAACGTGATAAACACTGAATTGAACAAGGCGGCGATAAGTTTTGTCAGAGTCGGATATCTGCTGAAGAAGGCAAGGGATGAAGATATACTCAAAGATTCCGGATATCCTGACATCTATACCTACGCGAATATGAAGTTCGGACTGGATAAGAGTCAGGTATCGAGGTTCATAAACATCAATGACAGATATTCCATAGGTGGCTATTCCGAGCACCTGAAGGAAGAATATGAGGGCTTCGGATATTCGAAGTTGGCTCTGATGCTCACATTACCGGAGGAAATCAACAAGGAGCTGTCTCCGGAGTACACAAAAAGTGAGATAAACACGATAAAAGCTGAATACGAGGCCGAACAGAAGATATCTGATCTGGAAGTCATGATGGAGGGAAAGCCGGATGGCCCAAATGGGTTCATAGCTCAGATCGTGAAGGAACTGAATGACGAACATCCCGAGAGCGCTGTATATCTTAGCAGAATATTGAATACAGCCGAGAAGATGAACTTTGAAGTGACCGAGGCCACGATCAGAGAGGCATACATACCTGAAGGAGCAGCTGCTTATTCGGTAAGAATCTCTGGACAGGGACGG
>JAGAFH010000213.1 GCA_017612755.1 Clostridiales bacterium | reverse complement strand
TATACAAGTAATATCAGCCATAATATAGTTAAGTGAACATCAGAGCGATCCAGCCGGTATTGGCCAGCACAGGCTGTTCCTAGATCCCGAACCCGAGGCGGTAACCCAGCCACCCCGAAGGGGCCTGCCCTTGACGGGTTCTGTAATAAGCGCCACAATGGTGTTCGCGACGGTACGCTATCCAGGCTGTTCCTGAGTCCTTCACCGTCGGCACCGACATACCGGCGCTTCTTACATGTTCTGTCAAGGGTGGCGCAGCCCTCGCGAAACATGCGCCACCAGGCACAAAATAGAAAAGGCGGGACATCCCTGTCCCGCCTAAAGCATTATCAAACCGTATTACTCAGCGTCCTTAATGGAGAAGCTCATGCGTCCCATCTTATCCTTGCCGAGACACTTAACCCTTACATGATCTCCAAGGGTAAGCACGTCTTCAACATGGGCGATACGCCTCTTTGCTATGCGGCTGATGTGGACCATGCCCTCCTTACCGGGAGCAAACTCGATGAAGGCTCCGAAGTCCTTGATGGAAACCACGTCTCCCTCGTAGAACTCATTCTCCTTAAAGTCCTCAACTATGGTATTTACATAGTGAAGAGCCTTCTGCATTCCGTCCTCATCCTCGCCGCAGATGGAAACTGATCCGTCATCGTCAATATCCACCTGAACACCGCATCTCTTGATGATCTCGTTGATGGTCTTGCCTCTCTGTCCGACCACATCCCCGATCCTTTCGGGATCGATCTTCGTAAGGATGATCTTCGGTGCATACTTGCCCACATGGTCTCTGGGCTCAGCGATGGCGGGAGTCATAACCTCATTCATTATGTACTCTCTTGCCTCGTGGCACTGCTTAATAGCCTGCTCAACGATGGCTCTTGTAAGACCGTGGATCTTGATATCCATCTGGATAGCGGTGATGCCGTCGTGGGTTCCCGCAACCTTAAAGTCCATATCTCCGAAGAAGTCCTCAAGTCCCTGGATATCTGTAAGTACGATATAATCGTCATCATTATCAGGATTTGTAACCAGTCCGCAGCTTATTCCCGCAACCTGCTTCTTAATGGGAACTCCGGCTGCCATAAGCGCCATACATGAAGCGCAGATGCTGGCCTGTGAGGTGGAGCCGTTTGATTCAAAGGTCTCAGACACCGCACGGATAGCGTAAGGGAATTCTTCCGGTGAAGGGATCACAGGGAGAAGTGCTCTCTCCGCAAGTGCTCCGTGTCCGATCTCACGTCTTCCGGGTCCGCGGCTTACCTTTGTCTCACCAACCGAATATGAAGGGAAATTATACTGATGAATGTATCTCTTCTCGGTAATATTGCTGTCCATTCCGTCTACCTTCTGCTTCTCGGAAAGAGGAGCAAGGGTTACGATGTCGCAGATCTGGGTCTGTCCCCTGGTAAACATGGCTGAGCCGTGTACTCTGGGAATAAGGTCGATCTCTGCTGCAAGAGGACGGATTTCCTTTATGTCTCTGCCGTCCGGTCTCTTATGATCCTTAAGGATCATCTTCCGTACGGTCTTCTTCTGATACTGGTAAACAGCCTCTCCTACAAGAGGTGCCCACTCTTCGTTATCCTTAAGCGCTTCCTCAACCCTGCTCTGGAGCTCGGCTACAGCAGCTTCCCTTGCCTGCTTGTCATCGTTAAAGGTAGCTTTCTCCATCTCTTCGGGAGGAGCGATCTCCTTGATCTTCTCAAATAGCTCTTCAGGTATAGCCTGTGAAACATACTCTGACTTCGGCTTTCCGACTTCTGCCTGGATCTGCTTAAAGAACTCGATTATCCTTAAGTTCTCATCATGGCAGGTGTAGATGGCTTCAAGCATCTTCTCATCTGAGATCTCATTAGCACCGGCTTCGATCATGATGACCTTCTGTCCGACTGACGCAACCGTGAGACGGAGGTCTCCGGTATCCCAGTCTTTCTGGGAAGGGTTGATGATAAAGTTTCCGTCAACGAGACCCATCTGAGTCATGGCGCAGGGGCCGTCAAAAGGTATGTCTGAAATGGTGGTTGCCAGGGCGCATCCAAGCATAGCAGTTATCTCAGGCCTGCAGTCCTTGTCAACGCTCATTACCATTGCGTCAAGTGTTACGTCATTCCTGTAGTCCTTCGGGAATAAGGGACGCATGGGCCTGTCGATTACACGGCTTGTGAGCACTGCGTTCTCTGAAGCCTTGCCCTCTCTCTTGTTAAAGCCGCCGGGCATCCTTCCGACCGCATAGAACTTCTCTTCATACTCAACGGACAGGGGGAAGAAATCGATACCCTCCCTGGGCGCCTTTGAAGCGGTTGCGGTACAGAGAACCGTGGTATCTCCGTAATGCATTAATGCACAGCCATTGGCCTGGGCTCCGACCCTTCCTATGTCTATGCTGAGTGTCTTGCCTCCGATTTCGATTGAATAAGTTTTGTATGACATTTAACTTCTCCTTCTTCCGCGGAATGCGGATAAACTGCGAATATCCCCGTCACAATAACGGGGATATCACTATTTTTCAGAACTTTACTTACGAAGTCCTAACTTCTCAACTATGTCCCTGTAGCGCTCGATGTCTTTCTTCTTAAGATACGCTAAAAGGCCTCTTCTCTTACCTACCATCTTAAGGAGTCCTCTCCTTGAGTGGTGATCGTGGGTGTTGATCTTAAGGTGCTCGGTGAGCTCCCTGATCCTCTCGGTTAAGATAGCGATCTGAACCTCGGGTGATCCTGTGTCATTTGCATCTTTGCCGTACTTTGAAACAAGCTCGGCTTTCTGTTCTTTTGTGATCATTTTTTCTCCTTCCGGCGCAGTGAGTCTGCGCGCCTTTATCTTTTTACACCC
>JAGAFH010000212.1 GCA_017612755.1 Clostridiales bacterium | reverse complement strand
TCTTACCTATGAGCACATTTCTGTAGTATTCATAAGGGGAGAGGGTAGCCGAAAAGAATATGGCAGCCATCTTATCTTCTATCTGCTTATTTATCATCTCCGAAGAGTCCAGGCATACAAGCTTCATAACTATGTCATCCGGAAGTTTAGTAATACTGGTCACATAGGAGTCGTTATAGTAAAGCTCGAAAACAGTAAGGAAGAACCGGGACTCAAAAAAGAATTCCATAGTGGCATCACGGAGCTTCCCTGCCTCAAGGGAGTCAAGGTAAGGGGACAGGAGCCTGATACATCTCCACAGGGTAGTATAGAACTTCATGGGCCTTTGGCGGGTAGCTTCAAAGCCTGTAGTCTTAAGGACTTTCTTTTCATCCACATCCTCATTGGAAGCAAAAACGGAAGATCCGTTAAGGAAGCATTCGGAAGCAACAGAAAAGTATTTGTCCAGCAAGGTAAGAAGAGATTCTATCTTCGCATCCTTGCCCTTGAAGAGCTTCATCATGTTCTTAAGGACCGAGTAGGGAAATTCAACGCTGTACATCTCCCGGGCCCTGTCCACCATATTGTGGGCCTCATCGATAAGGACCACGTTCCTTATCTGGGCCTCATCCCCGAATGCCCTGACAAGGGACACCCTTGGATCAAAGGCATGGTTATAGTCCCCGATAACAACGGTACAGTAGTTTAATGTATCCAGGGAGAACTCATGGGGGCATATATAGTGCTTCATGGCAATGGAAGTAACAAGTTCCGGCGTTATCTCATCAAAGGCCAGTATCTCCTCCAGGGCAGGCTTTACCCTGGAATAATAGTTGTTTGCCAGCTTACAGAACTTGGCATCGCACTTTCTCATCATGGGACACATGGATTCCTTGGATGATAAAAGAATGGATCTGAGAATAAGACCGCCGGCTCTCATGTCATTTAAAGCCTTACAGGCCACGGATCTGGTAGCTGTCTTTGCTGTCAGATAGAAGATCTTGTCATATTTGCCCTTAAGAAGTCCCTTGACCGCAGGATATAAAGTGGATATGGTCTTTCCGGTCCCCGTAGGAGCCAAGGCGAAAAGAGCCTCCTTTGAGGATAAGGACTTTAAAGCCTGCTTCATAAACTGGGACTGACCTGATCTTATAACGGGATAGGGAAACTTCATGGAAGCTATGGATACAAGGGAGGACTCTTCGTAATTCAGGAGCTTCAAAGCAAAAGCGGAATATTCGGAGCAGTGATCTTCATATATCTTAAGTGCTTCAGAGCGCTTTAATACCTGTGTATCCTCATAAGCCTCCAATGTGGTTACCGACACATATCTGAGGGTGATTGTGATCTCGGAAAGTTCCGGATATTCCATCAGGAACATGGCCCCGTATAAAGCCAGCTGGGCTTCGTGCTCAGGCCGGACAAGCTTTGCAAAAGTATCCTTTGAGGAGTTAAATGACTTTATCTCTATTATCTGAGGGCCTTCCGGCGTCTCCAGCAGAACATCGGCCCTGCCGGATACCTGAAGAGTGATAAAGTCAGACTCATAAACAGAGGACATATAATACTCTGTCGTAATATCAGATCCGTACTGCTCACGAAGATCTGAAAAGATCTTATTATGGAGCCTTGTGCCTTCGATGCCGCTGACGGAACCATAGGACCCGGAAGAAAGGCTGCCGGACCTGGAACAGAAGGATGCAAGGGAAGTTACGGATACTTTTATCTCTTTCATAATAAAGATTATACTATTAAAGTTGATTTATCGGATTCATTAATGTATCATATCAAGGCACAAATGCGGATGTGGTGGAATTGGCAGACGCGCTAGCTTCAGGTGCTAGTGGTTTCACGACCGTGCGGGTTCAAGTCCCGCCATCCGCACCATAAAGCGGAAGATACCCTGTTTGTTGTTCAAGCAGGGTATTATTGTGGTAAGATATTTTTGATCTTTCTTAATCAGAGGGGAGCGTTATAACTATGAAAGAAAAGAAACATGTGATCTTAGACCACGTAATACTATCTTATTTTCTGCTGTTTATCTTTGCAATGATATTTATCAGTTTGGGATCAAAGTATATCGATTCAATGATCCTGGCAAAGTTTATTCCCGGATACGGTTCAGAGATGACGGTCATGGGGAAGACTTCAGTTTCCGCTGCAGGATTAGGAGCTGCCATGGGGGCAGTAATAAGCGCCGGATTGTTTTATGTTTGGTTCCGCCCCTGTTTTAAGGGTATGCTCAAGCTCGATACCTTTCTTAAAGGTTTCCTGCTCCTTTTGCCTTTCGTTGTTGTCCACTGGATCGGCAGCTTTGTCGGCTGGATGCAGTTTGGTACGTCAAGCGTATTTCTTGCGTTCCTTAATGCTTTTGCTCCGGGGTTTGGTGAAGAGATCGCCTACAGAGGCCTTGGTGTCGCCAACTTTATGAGAAAGAAGAATACTGAAAAGGGTATCCTTACCATATTCTGGATATCTTCCGTTTTCTTCGGCCTGACCCATATGGTCAATGCACTGGCAGGTGCCAATCCTGTTTCAACGGCCCTACAGTCCATATATGCTATAGGTGTGGGGATGGCATTTGGTGCAGTCTATCTTCGCACCGGAAATATCCTTCCGTGTATCATCGGCCATTTAAGCCTTGATTTCCTTGAATTCGTAAGAGGTGATCTCGGTGAATCCAACGGACTTATGATGGGGCTTGGCATTGGTGACTGGATCACGGTCTTAGCAGCTGTCATCGGTGCCGTTATCGGATTATATCTGATCAGAAAGGCCCGCCGTCAGGATATCATCGATGTCTGGAACGAGAAGTGGGCCGGAGAAAGCTCCTGATCCTCTCCTGAAATGTTTTTTCACCAAAACACCCCGGATGTATATTTGGGGAATACCGGGGTGCATTGGTGTTAACGGGGTACTACAAGTAAGTCAGTTATTTATTCCTGATCTTGTATTTTCTCTTATTCATGTACATGAGCTTGTCGGCAAGCTGCATGCAGGCAAATATATGCTGGTTGTCTCCGCCTTTAAGGTCGGATATTCCGATACTGGCGTGGATAGGGTAGGGCTTTCCGGACTTTTTTGAGGCTTCGGACAGGCTGATGGCGAAAGCATTTACAAACTCTTCTATCCTCCCGGGTCTGTCGGAAACCAGTACCGCTGAGAATTCATCTCCGCCAAATCTAGCACATAACTCTCCTTCATGGATGAAGGTCTTTAACACATTTGCCAGCATCTTTAATGCAAAGTCGCCGTCAGCGTGTCCGTACAGGTCGTTAATGGATTTGAGATCGTCCATGTCGATGCTGGCAATGCTGATAGTCGTTCCTTCCTTACAGGAGGATAGTATTCCGGCCAGGCCGTTCTCAAATCCGCGTCTGTTATAAAGTCCTGTCAGAGGGTCTGTCTCTGATAATCTCTTTATCTCCGCAAGTTCCGAGAACCTTATCTGGTTGTAGCTGTTCTCTAAAGCGGCAGATAAAGAATTGGTATAAGTATTTGTAAGGGAATTGGGCCATTGTCCCTCAGAAGGGTGTATGACCAGAAATCCGTATTCCTTGCTCTTATAGTAGAGAGGGAAGATGATATAAGCGCCGGGGCGGTCCTGGTCGAATATCTCCTTGGGAAGGATGTCGTCTTTGTTGAAACGGGCATCGAAGATCTCGGCTTTTGTCCTTTCGGATGATCTCATGCGCTGCATCAGGAGCATCTCATCGGAATAGATCTTGTTTGTCTCGATATTTCTGAAGTTCGGATCGTTCATGTCGCTCAGACAGATATATCCGGTGTCGCATCCCAGGGTATAGAAGTAGTAGTTGGCCACGGAAAGGGCGTTTTCTATATCGTATCTGTTCTGGTAATCGGCTGTTATCCTGCCGGCTTCCCTCAGAAGAAATTCGCTCTGTATTACTTTGTTGATGTTATAGACATTTTCGCTGTATGATACCTGTTCGCCGCAGCCGCAACTGGCCCTGAGGTCGATCTCGTTTGACAGGGTTATCTTTTTGGGAACGTCTACACCTTTACCAAG
>JAGAFH010000211.1 GCA_017612755.1 Clostridiales bacterium | reverse complement strand
TGTGGTCACATCGAAAAGCTCGCTCATGGCCACTACCTTATCGATATCGGGAATGGTCTGCTCACTCTCCCACTTTGAAACAGCCTGTCTTGATACGCCTACCGCATCCGCCAGCTGCTCCTGTGACATACCCTTGGCCTTACGAAGGGCCTGTATCCTGTCTGAAATAGTCATGATAAATTACCTCCTGTACTTGATAGGCCCAATATATCAATCCTTCTGATTGCATATCCACCTACCTGACATGGAACTTCGTCAACTCCGGGTTGCATCCGTATTATTCCTGCCCTTTTTCTCCCCGAAAAACCAAAGATCATCAGATGGACCGGCAGAAGTTTACTATCTCTTCTTTTCTGGGTTCAACATCTTCTTTGTATTCTACAGAGGTCAGTCCCAGGTGGCCACAGCTTTCTATCTCCAGATGTCCGTAGAAATGCTCTATACTTCCGATGATCCTTTCACACTCGGGCATGCCGGGGCCGGTCCTTAGTGCAACTGCATATCCCCTCTTCCCGGATCTAATGGTTGCATGAGGTTCGTGGGTATTGCACCAGGGGGTACATCTGTCTATAAATGCCTTGTACTGTCCCGGGATATCCGCCCAGTAGGAAGGAGCGACTGATATGATCACGTCAGCTTCATCAAATTCATCCATTATCCCCCTTATGACAGGAGCATCGCTCATCACGCAGGATGCTGTCTTATGGCAGGCCCTGCAGCCTTTACAGAAAGAGAAGGAATAATCATCGATACAGATGCTCTTTATATCATAGCGGTCAAATAATTCATTCCCGATGATCTCCGCGATCCGGGCGGTGGCTCCGTTTCTTACAGGGCTGCAGTTAATAATAAGCGCTTTCATCTGACCCTCCTTCTATCATCAATATATAGGAGCGATTATAACACTGATCTTCTTACTGAAGTAATCCCCTGATAGTCTTTGTAACAGAACCTTCTTCATTTGATCCGATAACATCGGTAAAGGAACTCTTTACGTCAGGATGGGCATTGGAAGGCGCAAAAGATCTTATGGCATAGTCTGCCATGGGAATATCATTCAGATAATCCCCGAAGACCACTGTCTCTTCCTTACTGATACCAAGTCTGTCCTGAAGGGCCTTAACTGCCGTACCCTTAGATACCGTGGCATCAAATACGTCTATCCAGACATAGGCCGTTACCTTACACAGGATCCTGTCATTGTTGAACTTTTCAAAGAAGGGATAGATATTCTTTTCTATATCGTCAAAGTAAAGAAGGGCCACCTTGATCACCCGGTCAGGGACAGCCTCAAAGCTGCATTCAGACCAGGAGGGATAATACTTACTGAATTCTTTTATCACTTCGTCTGAGAAACTTCCCACATTTTCCATCCAGGCAGTCTTTGTTCCGCAGCACACGGGGATAACTCCGGGATGCTTTCTTGCTTCTTCGATTATGGGAAGGTAGTCTTCAGGTGCAAGAGTATTGGAGAAAAGATGCTCATCCCTGTAATAAGCACAGGCTCCGTTGTCAGTAGCAAAAGCCATCTTATCCCCATAAGGTCCAAAAGGCTTCTTAAGTCCCGCAATGGACCTTCCGCTGGCAGCAGCGAAGACTACTCCCTTATCTTCCATCAGTCTGAAAGTCTCTTCAAAATCAGACGGAAGCCTTCCGGTACCGTCCAGAAGGCATCCGTCCATATCAGTTACTACGAGTCTTATCATTCGACCGTCACTTGTTCTCCTTTTCTACAAAGAGCATACCAAAAGTACCGGGGCCACAGTTAACAGCAATGGAAGGGCTGGCCTGCATAAAGATGATATTGTCGAAATCCACCTTTGATTTGATCTCTTTCTTGATCCATTCAATATCACTATGGTTTATACCGACATAGGTAACGAACAGGAACTTGGAATCCGTGTCAAATTTAGGAATACGTGATCTTATGTATCTCCTCCAGGCTTTCTTTGATGAACCGAAGTAGATCTGCCCTACTGTCAGCTTACCTTTTCTGGCAACGAGAACAGGTCTTATCATCAGTGAGTTAAGAAGGTTTGCCGTGTTGTGGGATACCTGTTCATTTCTGGCCATATATGACAGATTATCAACGATAAAGCTGGTACTGATATGTGTCTTAAGATCGTTGACATAGTCCACCACCTCAGGGACAGACTTGTTTGAGTCCGCATACATGGCGGCAGCCAAAGCCAGGATACCCTCACCACTGGACACATGCCCGCTGTCGATGACCGTAACATTATCGAAGGACTCGGAAGCTGCCAGGCAGATGGGATAACTGGTATTCGCAACCTTTGAAGAAACTGAGATATGAATGATGTTATTGGCTTTCTGAAGGTTTTCGGCAAAGAAGTTCTCAAAGGTCTTAACATCAGGCGAGACACCCTTCATATGGTGCTCTTCGTTTCTCATATAGGAAAGCACGCCTCTCGTATCGATCTCAAGTATATCCTTGAAGACGGTGCCCTCCGAGGTATGGACCTCATGATGGAGGACCTCAATATCGTATTTCTCGAGAAGGCCCAGAGGGATATCCGCATTACTGTCTGTGGTAATAAGTATCCTTTTCTTCTTACCTACATTCATCCAGGCCATGGTATCCTCAAGAGCACCCTCGGCATCACCCATGATCTTAACCTTTTCCCTGGGCAGGAGCCTTAGAAGCTCGCTTTCAAGCTCATCACCGCTAATGGGTTTTACGAGATATCCTGCAAAGCCGGTCTGGGCATAGAGCATACGGCTCTCTTCGTCGGCATTGGCCGTGAGGACCACCACCTTAGTGCTCTTGTTCTTTCCTCCGGGCTGGTTCTGGATA
>JAGAFH010000210.1 GCA_017612755.1 Clostridiales bacterium | reverse complement strand
TAGGCTTAAGTCCCGTTACGCCGCAGAAAGATGCAGGCTGCCTTATGGATCCGCCTGTATCGGAACCTAAGGAGATAAGGGCATGGTCGCAGGCAACTGCCGCTGCTGATCCGCCGGAGGATCCGCCGGGCACCCTGTTCTCTCCCCAGGGATTCAGGGTAGGTCCGAAGAAACTGGTCTCGGTGGTGGAACCCATGGCAAATTCGTCCATGTTTGTCTTTCCGATGATGACCATGCCTTCATCCTTTATCTTCCTGATGACAGTTGCATCATAGGGAGGGATGAAGTTTCCCAGCATCTTCGATCCGCAGGTGGTCTTTACGCCCTTTGTGCAGATATTGTCCTTGATGGCGATGGGAACTCCTGCCAGTTTTCCGGTAAGGGTCCCTTCCTTTATCTTCCTGTCCGCTTCCTCGGCCTGGGCGATGGCGTCATCAGCCACAGTTATGAAGCAGTTATACTTGCTGTTCTCACTGTTGATCTTCTCCAGGAAAGCCTTTGTGATCTCTACAGATGTAAGCTCTCCTGATCTGATCTTCTCTCCGGCCTCCAGTGCCGAAAGCTTTGTTATCATCTCAGTCGTCATATATTACTCCACTGTCTTGGGAACAAGGAATGTTCCGTCTTTACTCTCGGGTGCATTGGAAAGGATATCATCTCTCATGTCATCGTTGGTGACTTCATCCTCTCTGAAGACATTAGTCCTTCCGAAGGCATGGCTCATAGGCTCGACGCCTTCCGTGTCGAGTTCGTTGAGCTTGTCGATATATCCGAGGATGGAACCGAGGTCTTTGGCAGTCTTTTCTTTCTCTTCACCGCTCAGTCTGATGCGGCCCAGCTGTTCAAGGTAATCAACCAGTTCGTTAGTAATCTCCATCTTTTTTCTCCTTATATCTTAACCTTTGAATTTTATCATGCAAAAAAGACTTAGTAAATGTGATAATATCTCTACATGAAAGCAAATAAGAAACTTCTTATCCCTTTGATAGCCGTCCTTTCCGCCATGGCGCTGACCCTGGGTCTTTTCGCTTTGTACCGGGAAGGCGTTATAAGTCCCCTGCTCTTCCGGTCCACTGAAGGTCTCCATAAAGCAGACGTGGGAGAGACCATCCCCTATGAGCCGGAGGACTATTGCGAAAACCTGATCCTGGTAAACGGGGATAATACTTTAGATCCGGACTTTCTGCCTGAAGTGGAATTCTATAAGGACACAGACGTTCTCATGAACTCCTGCATCATTGATGACTACGCCCTTTTATCCGCATATATAAACGAGACATACAACAAGAAGCTCTGCGTATCCAGCAGCTACAGGACATATGAGGACCAGGAGAGGGTCTATAACGAGGAAGGTCCGGAGATAGCCGCCCTTCCCGGCACCTCCGAGCACCAGACAGGACTGGCCCTGGATCTGTATGTCCACCGTTTTGCCGGTGCCGGCTTTATCGAGTGCGAAGCGGGAAGATATGTTAATTCCTACTGCCAGGATTATGGATTTATCATCAGATACCCGGAGGGAGCCGAAGACATAACCGGCTTCTCTTATGAGCCCTGGCATATCAGATATGTGGGACAGCCCCATGCTGAGATAATCGCGGAAGAAGGCATCACATTGGAAGAATACTTCGATCTTTTTGAGATAGGAGAGTGGTATGCCTACGAAGATTATCTCATCTCAAGACAGGATGAGGATGAAATAACGATCCCCGCCTCCTGTGACGGAAACGGGGTCATCGTAAGTCCGGATAATACCGGTCATGTCTTTGTTACTATCGATCAGTCTTCCTGATCCTCGGAAGATTTGGAAGGCTGTACCTTCTTTTTCTTCTTTTTGACAGGTGCCGCTTCGTGCTCAGCCGCTACAGGCTTGTTCTTTCTGACTGCATATGTGATGCCGAATACTATGGCGCCTACGATGGCAACGCTTCCGATGGAAGCCAGTATCACGAAGATCACATCGAGTGCCTTGCTTCCGGTAACGCTTCCGGTGCCTACTCCGGGTGCAACTGTCTCATCTGTTGCCTGACCGTCTCCCTCTCCGTCGATCTCAAGGTTCATTGTATCCACGGCTGAAGCGCCCTCATAAGGCTGGTCAGTACCAAACTGGTATGTTCCGTTGTCGATAAGATCAGAGATGTACTGGCTCATGGCATTTACTGCGATCTGGGACTTGGCATCATCAGAGATCTCCACAAGACCCGTATAGCCTACAACAAAGTATCCGAAGTAATCAGAGTGGATAAGATCGATATCCCCTGCCTGTCTTGCAGGATCCAGTGCCCATGCCTCGAAAGTGGGATCCATCTGTCCTTCCTGGACAGTTACCTCACCATACTGGTAGCACTCGCCGTTGGTGTAACTTGTTGCGCCGAGGACTGCCAGATCATCAAGATCTGCGCACTGGTCGAAGATGCCCTGGGCAAGAGCCTCCTGGGCTGCGATCTCCTCATCGGAATATGAATCGGAGGGACAGTAGTAAAGAGCATACCTGATGTTAGGCACCATGATCTCGCTCTCGTCGAACTCATAATCCTCAATGAACTTGGATGTATAGACGTCAGCCATGTAGTAGTGCTCCATGATCTTTCTGAAGGACTCCTCCGTACAGGAAGGTCCGTAGTAGATCTGAAGGTACTCATCAAGTGTCATGCCTGCAGGCTCAGCGCTGGTAGTCCGAAGCTGCTCGATGGACTCATCGATGGCGGCATACATCTCATCTGTGAGGGTAAGGCCCTGGTCGTTTGCCAGCTTGTTGATGATAAGCGTGCTCTCAAGCATCCTCTCGGCATAAGTTACGAAGAAATCACCATATGTGTTGATCCCCTCGGCAGCACCATCAGGTACTTCGGCAGAGAGGTCGATATATCCTTCAAGAGTAGCAGGATAATAACCGTAGGTAGCATATGTGGTAAGCTCCACAAATGCATCGATAAAGTAGAAGTTCGACTCATCCAAAGGTACTTCCTGGCCGTCGAAAGTGTACTGATGCTCAAGGTAGTTGATGAGCTGGCTTCCGTAAACGGAATCAAAGCTGTATTCAGACAGATCGTATGTAGGTGAGGTCGCATCCGCAGAGGATTCACCGGTACCGAGCTGAAGCTGATCTGAAGGATCCGTCGTCTCTACAGCAGTCTTTGACGTGCAGGCGCAGAAGGGCAGCATCATGGCTGCGATAATAAGTCCTGCCACCGTCATCTTGATCTTTTTCATTAATTACTTACCCTCTTTCCCAAAGTTAATCGCGATATATTCTATCACATAAAATCATTTCAGTCTTACAGCATTCACGGAATTGACCAGTATGTCCCCTTCAAGCCCCAGATAACAGCCGCCGTCTTCGTCCACATCCACTGTTACGGTGTGCCTTTCCATGCTGCTCCTGTCCAGATACTCCACTTCGATCTTTCCGGTGAGGGGAGTTACCACATATATATCCTGTGATGTTGTAAGCAATGTATCGTTATAGTCGTCCACCACGAAAAGGAATCCCACATAGGAATCGTCGTCGAACTTAAATTCCATGGGAGATGAGAAATTACCCTCCTCATCCAGGAAGACCTGCCGGTCGGAAGCCAGGGTAACGTCATAGGACAGCTCCCTGTCTGCGATAAGATCATCATAATCCATATTTCCGTGGACGCCGGTAAAGTCAGGAGTATAGATGATATCGGGCTTCATCTCCTTTATATGTTCATCTGTAATAAGAGCGTAGTAGGTCTGGGCCTTCAGTGAAGTCCAGGTTCCCGTTGATGCGGGAAGCAGCTTAAAGTAACTGTTTATAAGACTTGTCATATATCCGCCCAGGGCGATGACAAAAGATGCCAGGACTACTGCGATGACCCGCATCATCGCTTTCTTTTCCGCCATAAATGTGGCGCCGAAGGCGATCAGACAGGAAAGGAAAAGAGCCCATCCGAAGTAGCAGATAGTAGTGGGGACATATCCGTTGGTGGCCAGCTCCAGTACCCAGTACTGGTAATTGGCTGTAAGGGAATGGGGCAGCGCATAGAAAAGGGCGATAAGAAGACCTGAAGCAGCGAAGACCAGCAAAGTTACGCGGAGCTTCCTGATCTCCTCCCTCTTACCTCTTCTGATCTGGTTCATCATGAGCCAGAATCCCGCGAAGCATCCGGCAAAGGCCAGTACGAAGATGGCAAGGGCGTGCTTGCTGATCCTTCCGGGGGAGAACATCATATACCAGGGTCCCATGAACCGGGCGGATCTTAAGGGGAACATGGCAAAAGTATAGACCTTATAGGCGATAACGAAGTCGTGGAAGTTTCCTACCTGGTCAATGGATGTGACTGCCATATCCACGATAGGATGCTTATTTACATATTTGATTATTCCGTAGTAAAGGACTGCCGTAAAGAAATGAGGAAGAAGGTAAAGTACGAAAGATATAAGTGACTTCTTAAGAGTCTTCTCCTTCCTCATTGTATAGCAGTATGAAAAGGTGATCAGCGCATAGACGGCCGCCGCCATAAGGAAGGGCTCGTATGTCTGCATGGATTCGTAGTAGAGGATGACGCTCAGGATAAGGCGCCAGGTGTTCTTCTTCTCTCCCAGCTTTGAGAGCCAGCCATGGTAGAGCCACAGTCCCAGGATCATAAGGAAGAGTCCGTACATGAAATCGAGAGGATAACATGTGATCAGGCTGTGCCAGATATCCACCTGAAGGAAGAGGATAAAGAACATGGAGAAGAACCAGCCGTAGACGGCCTTCGTCTTTTTCCCCAGGATATATGAGATAAGGGCGATATTCATAAGGATGGGCACATACTGCAAAAGCCATACGGCCGTATAGTTTCCGGTGCCTTCTATGAGATATCTGAAGGACACTACTGCAGGGAAGATAAATCCGATCCTTCCCCTGGCCAGGGAGAATTCAAGAGCCCTCTTATAGCCCTGTGCCAAAGTCTCGGTCCTGGCGTAGATAAATTCCAGGAAAGAGTCGTGGCATGCAAGGAGCGTATCCTTCAGGAAATAAAGAAGCCAGAGGGTAAGGAGCACTGAGCAGGATCCCAGGACCATGGTGAGTATCTTATCGTTCTTAAGTACTGCCCTGGCCTTCTCCTCCACCTCAGTTCCCTTAAACTCAAGGATCCTGTCGATCACATACCAGCAGACTACGAACAGGAGCAGCATGGAGTCAAGGAAGACTGCGATATTGACAGTATTGAACTCCATGGGAGGGTAACCGCCCAGATCCTTCAGATAGTAGAAAGCCTTGGGGGCCATGAGAAGAGCTGCTGATATAACATAAGGCAGTTCTCTCTTACTTATCTTCTTCTCATCTGTCAGCATAAGATAGATGGAAGGAGCCAGATACATGGAATTATACAAGAAGGAATTGGGTGTCACGAAGACCATGGCGCTCGTCAGGACGAAGAGCTTTTTCCAGAGCTTTTTCTCCTTCAGGGTAAAGAGGAATGCGATACCTGCCACTGCCACGGAACCCATAAGCCAGAAATTCTTGATGACGGCTGTGTTGGGGACCATTCCCAGGACTCTGTAGATAAAGGAAAGAAGTCCCGTAAGGCCTACGTTAAAGTAAACGGAATAGTAGCCTACGCTTCCGTGTCCGAAGCCCAGGGCGCTGGTGACAAACTCATAGAAGTTGTCCATAAATGCCCCTCTCATGAAGAAGATGGGGACTATAGTAACGAAAGCTCCGGTAAAGATGGCAATGATCAGCTTTTTGTACTTCTTATCCAGAGGGTACATAAAGAGCATGAAGGCCGGATATATCTTGGTGGCCGCCGCCAGTGATGCGAAGACGGCGCCGTTGTTCTTTTCGGGATGATATTCCTCATAAAGGGCAAAGAGCATGAAGAATATGATGGTGATCATAAGATAGTTTCCCCTGTCGATCATAAAGATGGACGGGGCGCTTATGATAAGGGCGGTCATGACCGCCAGGTTCATGGGGATATCCTTTTTGCTCTTTTTGAAGACCAGGGCGATCACCAGCATGGCCACTACGAATATGACTACCAATGCAATAAAAGTAGCCTTTACTTTAGGGTCGTATATAGCGTCGCCCAAAGGTTCGTGATAGACCTCCGGGTTGCCTGCCCGGGCAAAGAAAAATGCTATGAAAAGGATAAAGGGCGGGTAGTTTGAAAGCCCGGAAAGATAGGGATTTCTGTCCTTTACCGCCCCGTTGATGGTGGAAAAATCCTTAAAGGCATCTTCCCTGAAGAACAGGAAACTGCCGTAAGGGTATTCCAGATGAAGACCGTATCTGCAGATAAGGGAACAGAGGATAAATGCCAGATAGACTCCGGCAAATATCGAGAAAAAGACTATGAGCTTTTTCTTTCTTTCCATCTCACCTTTCATGATCAGTCTTCCTTCTTCTCCTCTTCATCAAAGTTAAGTCTTTCAGCTTCGATAACAAGAGGTCTGTTCATGATCCTGTCGTTGATATTAAGGATATATTCACCCAGAAGTCCTATGAAGAACAGCTGGACCGAACCGATAACGAAAAGACCGATGGTAACGGGAGCCATACCTGCAGGGAACTGATCCCACCAGATGAGCTTTAATACCAGGTAGACAAGGGCGATCACAAGGCTGATGGCCGAGAAGATGGCGCCTCCGATAGTTGCGATACGAAGACCGATCTTCGTATAGGAAGTGATGGACAGCATAGCCGCATCATAGAGCCTGTAGAAGTTGTTGCTGGTCTTTCCTGCTCTTCTCTGGGGCTGCTCATAGGGGATCTCTTTTCTCTCAAATCCCAGTTCAGCCACGATACCGCGGAGGAAAGGCTTGGGATCGTTAAGGTCCCTCAAGACCTGGACAAAGCTCTTGTCGTAAAGGCCGGAACCTGTAAAGTGCTCGATCTGCTCCACGTCGGAGAACTTCTTTATGATCTTATAGTACATGCTCCGGAGGAAATACATGATCTTGGACTCTTTACTTGAAGTCTTGATGCCGATGACGATCCTGTATCCGTTCTCCCACTCCTTAACATACTTGGGGATAAGCTCTACGGGATCCCGGAAATCGCAGACCATGGAAACGGTGCAGTCACCTGTGGTCTGGAGCATTCCGTAATAAGGGGAATTGAACTGGCCGAAGTTCTTGGCATTAAATATGGCCTTTATATGCTTATCCTTCTCACACATGGCCCGGAGCTTGGGACGCGTAAGATCTTTTGAATCATTATCTATGAAAAGGATCTCGTAGTCATACTGGGGAAGGTCCTCCGCGAACATCTTCGTCAGCGCTTCCGCCATAGGCTCTACGTTTAATTCCTCGTTATAGCAGGGTATCAGAACGCTTATCTTCTTCATTTCAAATACTCCTTCCTGTACCAGTCAACTGTTTCTTTTATTCCTTCTTCAAATGAGTACTCAGGCTCAAATCCCGTATCCTTCGTAAGCTCACTTATATCGGCGCACAGGTACATGACCTGGCCCGGGTAATATTCCACTTCGCCAAAGCCGATGTCAAGGGAGGGACCTGCCTCATCCCTTATAGCTTCTATATATTCCTTAAGGGGGCGTACCTTTCCGGATCCTACGGGATAGACCTTGCCGTCCACTCCCTTTGTAAGGGCCAGGAAAAAGGCTCTTGCCGCATCCTTACAGTAAAGGTAATCCCACATCTGTTCACCCTTGGTGTAGGATGCTTTCTTTCCTTCCAGCATTGTCTTAATGCCGCTCATGACCATTGTGTGCATTCCGTCATAAGCTCCGTAGGTACTTAAGATCCTGACCCACACATGCTTCATGCCAAACTTCTTTGCCTCTACCCTGGTCATCTGGCCGGCTGCCAGCTTTCCTATGCCGTAGCCGTTTTCGGGGAAGCAGGGAGTGTCTCCGGAAAGCTTTATGCCGTCTTTGACACGTCCGTATTCAGCCTGGGATCCTGCTCCCATGAAAGCCTTACAGCCTATCTTGGCTGCGGCCCTTACAGCCTCAACGGAATATCTTACGTTCTTTATCTGGATGTCCATATCGTTCCTGGAATCACCGTGGGTACCGTCCCAGGCGAAGTGGAAAAAAAGTTCAGCCTCATCTATTCCGGAGGCGGAAAGCACTTCCGGAAGGGATGAGATCTCATCCATATCAAGTTCCACAACAGTTACGTTTTCGCTGACGGGAACATTGCCGGCTCTGGAAGATCCGGGCCTTATTACGGCGATAACGTCATAGCCTTCCTTTACAAGAAGGTTTGTGAGGGCTATGGCCAGCATTCCCGTGGCGCCTGTAACTACTGCTCTTTTCACTGGGGGACTGACTCCTTTATGGCGTCAAATTCCTCCCTTTCCAGGAAGGGGAACATATCCTCGATGGGAGGGGATACGATCTTTCCGTCGGGAAGGACTTTTGATGAGAGCTTAGGTGAGAAAGTCTGCTTGTCGGAAAGGACTACCTCACAAAGGACGGGATCGTCTCCTTCCAGGACCTCCTTTACCTTAGCTTCGATATCACTGCTGTTATCGATACGGACATATCTCATACCATAAGCCCAGGACAGCTTTTCAAGATCCGGGAAGGAAAGTCCGTTTCCGTCGCAGACGCCTACCAGCGGGGGCTGGAAGAGATTTGTCTGGGTCTGTCTTATGGAATGATATCCGTTGTTATTAAGGATAAATGTCTTAAGGTTCATGTGGTTATAGATGACTGTCTGCATCTCCTGGATATTCATCTGGAAGGAACCGTCACCGTCTATGCAGATGACCCTCTCCCCTTCCTTTGCGACAGCGCATCCGATAGCTGCCGGGAAACCGTATCCCATAGCTGCGCAGCCGGAGTTGGTGAAGAGCCTGGTGCCCTTCTTTATATGCATTCCCTGGAAGGTAACGACACATGCGGAACCGTTGCCGCAGATAACGCTCTCATTTTCAGTTATCGTCCTGCTCATCCTGTCGATAAAGACATAGGGATTGATGGGAGACTTCACCTCATCATACTCGGGAAGGCAGGCCGGGAATCTTGCGTCGATATCCTTACACCACTTAAGCCATGCGTCATGTCTTCCGTCAGCCTCATAGCCGCTTCTGTTGATGGATACGAGCACATCCTTAAGATCCGCATTGATCTTCATATCAACTTTTACAGTAGGCTTTTCAAGCTCAGCAGGATCTATGTCCACCACGATCTTGTAGGCATCCTTTGCCCAGGCCTTGTAGTTATAGCTGATCATCCTGATGTTCATCCTGCAGCCCACTACGAAGATAAGGTCGCTGGACTGGACTACGAAGTTTCCGCCTCTCGTTCCCACGGTGCCGGGTCTTCCGCAGTAATAGGGATTTTCGTCAGGCATAAGATCGTGGGCATTCCATGCGGTAACTACCGGGATCTTAAGCTTTTCAGCCGCCTTGAGAAGTTCCTCTTCAGCGCCAGCAAGCCTTACTGCAGTACCGGCCAGGATAACGGGACGTCTTGCTTCTGAGATCTTCTTTAAGATCTCCTCTGTCTTTGACTCATCATATAAGGGAGATTCCTTAGCCTGAAGCTCTTTCATCTCATCAGAACCCTCAAAGTGCTTAAGGTTCTCTTCCTCCACCTTTGCAGCCTGTACGTCAAGGGGGATATCAAGCCAGACAGGTCCTTTTCTTCCGTTGTTGGCAAGGAACCAGGCCTTCTCCAGATGGTACATGATCTCATCAGGATCTGTGACCATCACAGCATACTTAGTCATGCAGGAAACGGAATCCACTATGGGGAATTCCTGGTCTCCCAGCTGGCGAAGTCCAAGCTCGGGAACTGACCAGACCGTAGTCTCTCTCTTGACCTGTCCTGAGATGACGAACATGGGGATGGAATCCAGGTATCCGCCCATTACGCCGGTGATGGCATTAGTTCCGCCGGGGCCGGATGTGACGCAGCATCCTGCGATCTTTCCCGTAAGTCTTGCATAAC
>JAGAFH010000209.1 GCA_017612755.1 Clostridiales bacterium | reverse complement strand
TATGTTAACGCTCACATATATCCATCATGTATCCATTATAACTTTTTTCGGGGCGGGAAAGATTTTATGCTTGTAAATTACTATATTTTGCTATAATGGTCCGTGGTAAAAACAGATAATAAAGGAGAACAGTAAAATGGCTGCAGATGCTAAGTTTACAGTCAATGAGGCGGTAAAAGCAAACCTCATCACAAAGATCAGCGTAAGCGAGGAGCTTAAGAAGAGATTTATCGGATCCCAGAAAGCTACCGCTCTTGTAATGCTTCCTGCATCGATCATCGTATTTGCAGTTGTCTTAGGACTTATTATATTATTCGTTTCGGTACTTCATTTCTTTGTATTCAGCGTAAAGATCCTGTTATTCACGATCCTTTGCCTGTTGTTTCCTGCATTCGCAGTCTATAACTTCTTCTCGACCATGAATGCTGTCAGGAAGGATGACATCGAATTCTACATGGGAAGGATCGCAGGCAAGACGGACAAAGGATACAAGGTAAGCGGACTTGAGGCTCTTGATCTTAACTATCTGAACAAGATGAAGCCCGCCACTGACCCGGGCATGGGAGATAACGTGATAATCGCCAGGATAAAGGACGACTACAGTCTGATATCAGAATAAATAAAAGAGGCTTCAGGGCCTCTTTTTTATTCCAAGATATAATGCCTTTTCCGGACAGGAGTCTATACATCCTCCGCACCGGATACATTCCATGCTGTTGGGGGCCTTGGAAGGATCCACATTCATCCTGCATGCCTTTGCGCAGGCGCCACAGCTGATGCACTTACCGGGATCACAGGTCATCCTGTAGATGGCGACCTTGTTAAAGAAACCGTAGATGGCCCCGAGAGGGCATACATATTTACAGAAAGGCCTGTATACGATAAGTCCCGTAACGATGAATATCATAAGAAGGATAAACTTCCAGGAAAACAGGGGGCCCAGTGCGGATCTGACATTTGAATCGGCAGCTGCCAGCATAAGTCCTGATAAAGTTCCTTCCGGGCATACGTACTTACAGAAAAAGGGAGTAAGTTCGAAGGTCATGGGAAGTATTATCACCAGCAGAAAAAGTACCAGATACTTAATATATCTGAGATAACGGTCGATCTTAAATCTGTTCTTCTTGTAAAAGGGTATCTTATATAAAAGATCCTGAAGGAAGCCGAAAGGGCAGAGGAAGCCGCATACAGCCCTTCCAAGTACTGCCCCGAAGAAGATCAGAAGGCCCAGGACATAGTAGGGGAACTTAAACTTGATCCCGCTGAGAAAGCTCTGGAGAGATCCGATGGGACAGGATCCTACGGCGCCGGGACAGGAATAGCAGTTAAGTCCCGGAACACACACGGACTTGGAAGCTCCTTCGTAGATCTTTCCTGTGAAGAATCCCTTGAAGTTGGCATTTTGGATCAGGGTGGCAACTGCCTGGATCCCAAGTCTTCTCTTCTTTCTATCCAAGGCCTATACACTCCATGCAGATCTTTACTGCTTTATGCAGAACGGATTCCGGCTGGTGCATAAGGATACCTGCGGCGATAAGCGCCACCGCGGTAAGTATCAGCAGTATAGCCGGCAGGTTTCTTTTCATATCAGTCTCCTAGATATAATGTCACAATGTCTTCCCACTCGTCGTAGGTGCGGGAACCGACGATGAGGGTGCTGTCCAGATCTTCGTAGGATTCGCCTGTATCGATGATGTTGCCGTTTCTGTCTACGAGGATGGTAGTGGGAACATATCCTGACTGATATATATCAAACTCTGAAGTATATCTCAAGACGGGATATGTAACTCCGCTGTCGGACAGTACTGCATCCACATCATCTTCCATATATTCTTCGGAGTAAACGCCGATGATGAGAAGACCCTCATCAGAATAGTTCTCATATAAAAGCTCCAGGTCAGGGATCTCACCGACACAGGGACCGCACCAGGGCTCCCAGAAGTTGATAAGGGTCAGATCATGTTCCGCGAAAACAGAATCATCAACGGTATTGCCGTCCCTGTCGACAGTAGAGAAGGTCACTTTATCGCCTGTGACAATGGAAGCAGCTGTCTCTTCAGAAGGTTCTTCAGTGTCTTCGGTCTCTTCCTCTTCTTTCTCTTCGTCCCTATCCCTCTTATGGGTGTCCTTCCTGTCGGATGAACTGCTGCAGGACACGAGTGCCATGAACATCGATAAACAAAGTATTACTGATACATATTTTTTCATTTCTTTTTCTCCGTATCTCAATATAGTCACATGTATGACGACAGATCTTCAGGATGTGTTGCAGATCCTTTAATGCTTTTTCTTCATTATGTTATAATCTTTTTGTCAGTTCGACCACAGCTTTTTTCGAAAAGGAGTTTAGTATGGGACTTATTATTTCACTTATTATTGCAGGTGTTTGCGGATGGCTGGCAGGAATGCTCATGAAGACATCATTTCCCTGGTATATCAATGTTCTTATCGGTATCGTAGGCGGAGCTCTTTTCAGCTGGATCGCAGGCAGCTTTATCATTTCAGGTATCGTTGGCAACATCATCGGAGGCGTTATCGGCTCCTGTCTTGTAATCTTTATCATCAAGCTGATCAAGAAGTGATCTGCTTTTGGGAGTAAGGAAGAAAAATGGATAACAACAAGAAAGCGAATAAGCTTTGTCTTATATCTCTGGGACTTAGTTTCGGGCTTCCTCTTATTTTTGGGATCGTCTGCGCTGCATTAAAAGCCTTTGGCATGGACGAAGAGTCTGTACTTACAGTGACCACTGTTGGTTCCATCGCCCTTTGTCCTGCTGAGATCGCAGGACTGATACTGATGATCGTTGTCCGTGCCAAGTACCCTTCTAATAAGTTTGGAAAGGTGCTGATGATCATTTATATAATTGTCATGGTCCTCGGCGTTCTGGCTGTCGTCTATATGATAGGCTCATGTTTTCAGAGCTGCCAGAACGGTATGTGGTGATCCTTGCTGGTAATTGGTTGGTGAAGATGCCTGTTGTGGCACAGTTCAAGGATCCTTGGTATAATCCTTAAGTGGGTCTTATGTATTCTGACCCGGTAAAGGAGCAGAGCTTATGGGTACTGAGAACAGGGAACAGCAGGTAGATCAGTTATTAAGAGGCATTTACAGGATGTGCGTCAACAGGGACAGCTGTGAAGGTTGCCCTTTCTATATTATCAAGTGTGCATTTGAAGAGCCTAAGCCCAGGGAGTGGTTTGATATAGAGACCATCGTTCCTGAAGAGAAAGCTCCTGTGACTGAAGAAGTCAAGGCGGATGAAGTTCCGAAGGCTCCTGAAGCAGCTGAACCTTCTGAGACCCCCGTCATCCCTCAGGATAAGGATGAGGATTCTGTCGGTACCTGGATCGTAAGCCAGACCATGGGAAGCGTTCTTTCCAAGTATGTTTATATCTGCTCCAAGTGCGGTTATAAGAAGGAGTCTTATTTCTCACTTTCCACCATGTCTTTCTGCCCTGAGTGTGAGAAGAAAAAAGCTAACGCATAAACATCCATCTTCATAAGGGACAGGTAAGGGAAATGGATAAGGATATCGCCAAGGCAATAAGGGAAAATGTTTCGAAAGTCATCGTAGGCAAGGACAGACAGATAGAATATCTGCTGACTGCCATACTGGTGGGGGGACATGTGCTGCTGGAGGATGTTCCCGGAACTGGAAAGACAAAGACCGCAAGAGCCCTGGCCCAGTCGCTGTCCCTTGACTTTAAGAGGGTGCAGTTCACTATAGACCTTCTTCCGTCGGATCTTACAGGTATCCACTATTTCGATAGAAAAACAGATGATTTTATATTCAGGGAAGGTCCCGTATTCACAAATATTCTTCTGGCAGATGAGATCAACAGAGCTACTGCCAGGACCCAGTCCAGTCTTCTGGAATGTATGGAGGAGAAGCAGGTCTCCGTGGACGGAAAGACTATGAAGCTTAAGCCGCCCTTTTTTGTTATAGCTACCCAGAATCCTATAGAGTCCCAGGGAACTTTTCCTTTGCCTGAAGCACAGCTGGACAGATTTCTCATGATGCTCAAGATGGATTATCCCACCCACGAAGAGAGCATTGAGATCTTAAAGAGATTCGCAACAGACGACCCTCTTGTCTCCCTGTCTCCCGTTGCATCTCCCGAGGATGTTTTCGCTATGCAGGATCAGGCTAAGAAGATCCATGTGGATGACAAGGTCTATGATTATGCGGCTTCTATCGTGGAAGCTACCCGCAACAGTTCGGATATCAGGGTCGGTGCAAGCCCAAGGGCGCTGCTGTCCTACGTGGCGGCCGCCAAGGCACTGGCACTTCTCCGGGGCCGGGATTTTGTCACTCCCGACGATCTTAAGGAACTGGCTGTTCCGGTACTGGCTCATAGGATATCTATCCATTCCTCCGGCTCCTTTAGCAGGGATGGGGAGTTTGCTTCCGTAAGGGACCGTGCCGCATTAGTAATAACGAAGGTAGTTGAATCCGTAACCTGTCCTACAGAAAAATTCTGATCAGATGGAAATTATCGTATTTCTTATTTTTGTTGCGATCCTTGTATCGCTGGAACTTGTCTGGTACAGGCGCCATGCCGTAGACAAGATCTCTCTTGATGTGAGTTTTTCCAAAAGCGTGGCCAACTACGGTGAGATGATAGAAGTCATCGAGGTGGCGGAGAACAATAAAAGACTGCCGCTTCCGTTTATCATATTGAAGTTTGAGACCCCTTCCGTTATCGAGTTCCAGGACATGACCAATACCACCAAGTCGGACCTTCTCTACAGGGAAGATATGCTGTCCATGAAGCCTTTTTCCAGGCATACCAGAAGGATTAAGGCCAGGTGCAGCCACAGGGGATACTATTCCTTTACAAGAGTTAACATGACTACATCTGACCTTCTTCTCATGGAGAAGTTTACCCGGGAATTTCCGGCGGATGTAAGCCTTACTATCCTTCCCAAGAGGATCTCCTGTATGGAGCTGGACCTTCTAATGTCTACTACCTATTCGGATGTGATGACCAGAAGGACCCTTCTTACTGATCCCTTTGCCTTTTCGGGAATAAGGGAGTACCAGCCCTACGATCCAATGAAGAATCTGAACTGGACAGCTACTGCAAAGACAGGGGATCTGATGGTAAACCAGAATGCTTCCACCGCCGCAAGGCAGGTCAGCGTCTTTGTTAACCTGGAGTTCTACGACCCCAGAAATTCCAGCGATCTTCTTGAGATAACTATAAGCATTGCCTATTCTTATATCTCTGAACTATCGGAGGTGGGTATCCCTTCGGCGGTATATATAAACGGCAGGGATATAGAGTCGGGAGATCCGGTCATCTTTGAGATGAATACTGCTTATACGGATATAGAAAGAAGGGGAGTTGACCTGGCCAGGATAGACCTGAAGCAGAAGGTGCTGCCCTTCGGATCTTTTGTGGAGGAGTGCCTTCCCAGGACAAATACAGATGATTTCGTAGTGGTCATATCCCCCAGAAGAGACGATATATTCAGGAGCGTTATGGATGGCATAAAGGCCAAAAGGAAAAACTCCCTCTGGGTCCTTCCCTGTTACCGTGACCAGCAGGCTCCGGAAGGTATCCCGGGCATACAGAGATGGGAGGTATATGGCCGTGACGGATAAGAAGTCTTTATTTGTCAGACATGGTCTTGTCTCCGACCTGATGCTGGGGCTTATAGTTTTTCTTACGGTCCAGTCCGGCTTGCTGTTTCTCATGTTCGGTTATATCCAGGAGATGGGGCTTAGATATATCTGTCTTTATTTGCCGGTACTTTATGTCCCTGCTTTCCTTGTCTTAAGAAGACTCCGGGTAAGGCAGCTTTATATGATCGGTTCCCATGTGCTCTGCGTGGCGCTGGTGGCGGCCCTTATCGGTATCATATGCAGGGCGGCTCCCATGGAGATAACAGAGGTGGCTTTGTCAGGCGCCATCCAGGCAGCCTATTCTATGAGCCAGAGATATAAGACGGAGGAGATGGTAGTGGATACGGGAATACTGTTTCCCTCTTTAGCCGTAAATCTCATATCCTTCCTGGTCATATCGTATTTCGGCAAGTCGGATTTCATGTCCATCATCCTGGTCAATTCAGTTCTAATAATCACATTCTTCTTCGTGGCCCGGCAGAATAATGTGCTGGAGGTGGACTACCACCACAGCCTTAAATCTGAAGCCCGGAATGACAACTCCGTAAAGCGTCAGAACAGACAGAACATGATCATCATCGTTCTGGGAATAGTATTGTCCCTTATCCTGCTCTTATGTTTCCCGGCAGATGAGGTCTCCAGGCTTATCGCCTGGCTGATCGTAAGCCTTATTGATCTTCTTTTGCGGATGCTCCCCCAAAGCCGGGGCGGTACAGCTGTTACCGGCTACCGGTTGGTTCCCGGTGAAGAGGAACCCATGCAGGGAGGAGAGGCCAATATCTTCCTTAAGATCTTTATACTTTTGCTGTTCCTTTTTGTCCTGGCTGTCTTTTTCACATTCCTTGTATATGTGGTAAAGGCCTTCCTTAACAGATACCGAATGGCGGAGGATCATCATTCAGCCTCTTCGGACGGGGCGGTAGTGGACCTGGTGGAAAATATAGGAAGGACAAAACGGTCAAGAAGGGAAGCTTTGGATTTTGGTAAGGGCTACGAAAAGGAGATAAGGAAGAGATTCTACCACAAGGCCAGAAAGGGTATGAAGGCGGGGCTTCCCATAGGTAAGACATCATCCCCGAGGCAGATCGAAAATGTACTGTTAACTAATGGAGATGCTTCCATGCCTGAACTTACTGACGCCTATGAGAAGGTCAGATATTCACGGCGCAGTGTGGTAGAATGAAAGAAAAAAGAAAGGAGACGCTTTATGAGACGTTGCATTGCTGATGCTCCATGCAGAGCCTGAGGAGTCTGTATGGAGGAATTAAATTTCCTCGGGCTTTGCTCTTTTGACTATCGATTAAAAGGAGCAAAGATATGAATAAACAAAAAGATAAATTACATGATTTTTATGTCCTTTGGAGCACCCAGAGCCTTTCACAGCTGGGAAGTGCCTTGACAGGATTTGCACTTACCCTGTGGCTTTATGAGACTACGGGTTCGGCCTTGAGTACGGCTGCCCTGAGGATATGTACTTATGCCCCCTATGTGGTAATGAGTATCTTTGCCGGAGCTTTTTCCGACAAGTTCGACAAGAAGAAGACTATGCTGATATGCGACGCTTTTGCGGCTCTTACTACAGCCGCTGTATTTGTGCTCTATAAAAACAGCATGCTCACTATCTGGCATCTTTATCTTATCAATCTGATATCAGGTCTCATGAATACGATCCAGCAGCCTGCGTCGGAAGTGGCTTTTACAAAGATAATCCCTAAAGACATGTATCAGAGGACGGGAGGACTTCAGTCCCTTTCCAGATCCCTGATCACCATAGGGCATCCTGTTATCGCTACCGCCCTTTACGGGTTTATGGGTCTTGATCTTGTTATAGCCGTTGATCTTTTTACTTTCGCTATTGCTTTTGTGGCTCTTGCTGTCTTTGTAAAAATACCTGCGGACAGTGAGAAGAAGCAGGCAGGGGAGAGTGTTCTTAAACTGGCAAAAGAAGGTCTTAGATATCTGAAGCAAAATCCCCTGATCTTACATGTGATCATCTTCATGGCGGGAGTTAATCTGATAGCTTCTGCTTTTGATGCCACGCTGCCTGCCTATATCATCCCCAATCCTTCGGGAGGAAATACAGTCTTGTCGGTTGTATCCTCCTGTTCAGGTATTGCCATGGTGGCGGGAAGCCTGATCGCTACCGTTATGCCAAAGCCAAAGAACAGAGTGAAGGTCATATTCTTCAGCATGCTCTTTTCTTTGGGAACGGAGAATTTCCTCCTGGCTTTTTCAAGGCTTCCTATCCTCTGGTGTATAGGCCAGATCTTAGGCTGGATATTTGTGCCGGTCATGAGTACGAACCAGAATGTGATAATGAGAAATTCCATTCCGGAGGAGCTTCAGGGAAGAGTATATGCCTGCAGAAATACCCTTCAGTTCTTTACTATCCCCATCGGTCTTTTTATCGGAGGGTTTATGGTGGATAATATCTGCGAACCTTTTATGAAGGGTAAGGACGGTCTGCTTACTGTTCTTTTTGGATCGGGCAAAGGGTCGGGAGCAGCACTAATGCTTTTTATCCTGGGGGTTGCCGGAGTGCTCCTGTGTCTCATATACGGAAACAAACTGAAGAAGTACGAATATTCTGATCCGGTTTAATCTAAAATGCCCCGTGGCCATAAGACCACGGGGCATTTTTATGTTATTATTATCTTTGGGAATAGGGGGAATTAATATGAAAAAAGTTGCAATAATAACCGGAGCAGGCTCAGGCATCGGAAAGGAATTTGTTAAGCAGATCGTTTCCGGTGATATAGATGAGATCTGGGCTGTAGGGAGAAATATAGATAAGCTCAATGAACTGAAGGATGAATACGGGGATAAGATAATCCCCCTTCGATCTGACATCTCCAATGAAGAAGGCCTTGGGATCATAAAGGATGCTCTTGGGGAGCAAAAGCCTGATGTGGTGATGCTTGTAAATAATGCAGGAACTGCATATTTCGGAAAGTTTGAAGATATGTCAGCTGATTCGGCTAAGGGCTTGGTTGATATAATCTGTAAGGCACCTTCTATTTTGTTCCATATGGTGATCCCCTATATGAAACAGGGCGCAAGGATCTTAAATATCTCATCCGCATCCTCTTTCCAGCCTAATCCCTATCTGGCTATGTATGCAGCCAGTAAGGTATATCTTAAGAACTTCTCCCGGGCTCTTAACCAGGAACTTAAGCCCCGTAAGATCACGGTGACTGCCGTATGTCCCGGCTGGGTGGATACGGACATGCTCAAAAATGAAAACGGTGAAAGAACTGTAAAGTTTCCGGGAATGGTCACTGCCGAAAAGGTGGTCGCCAAGGCATTAAAGGACAGCTCAAAAGGAAAGGATATCTCCATGTCCTCTTTATACAACAGCTACCTTCGTTTCTATAGTAAAGTCACTCCCCACAAGATCGTCATGAAACAGTGGATATTTGCCATAAGGAAATATATCGATGTATCCGATAAAAAGTGAGAGGGGAGATCTATTTGATGTAAACATGATCATCGTCATGATGGTCAGGTTGACGGGACCCCTTTCTTTCGAAAAGATATCATCTGCCTTTTCGGCAGCAGTATCCAATAATGAAGTTCTTAACATGAGAGTGGATCTTTCAGAAGAAGGTATTTCTTCCTATGTGGAAAATGATGCTCCTGAAAGCTTTATACGTGAAACGGATGAGAACCTTGATGAGGTGAGAAAGAGGGAAGAGAAGAAACGGTTCAGGATAGAAGAAGGAGAGTTTATCAGAGCCTTCGCCAGGAAGGAGACGGAAGAAGAATGGGCCCTTCTTTTCCTGATGCATCATCTGGGCGGCGACGGGAAGTCTCTGACATATTTTATCGAAGATATGATGAAGGCATTTTCGGGTCAGGATCTTACATATAAGAAGTTCGTTCCTGTCGATATAAAAGAAAAGAGGATAGATAAGATCAGTACCCTTCTTGCAAAATACTACAACAGAAAATGGTCCGGTCGGGTCTATGGCTGGACGGATCTTGATAAAGCCTACGAAGTATACTGGAAAGATAAAGAGACGGTCATCGATATAAAAGAGATCCCCAAAGAAGAGATGCAGGAGATCAGAAACAGGCTTCACGAAGCCGGGGCAGGCTTTACATCTTATCTCGCGGCCCTCTATGCCAAAGACTTCGACAGGCAGGTGGACATCGGTTATGCAGTTGATGCCAGATCTGACGGTAACCGGTCCATGAGCAACCAGGCAACGGGGATCTCTGTCAAGTACAGATACGACAGATCGAAAGATATCTATACTAATGCCAAAGCCATACAGGAACTGATGGATAAAAAGCTGGAGGATCCGAAGAAGAAATTCTATGTTCTTAACTTCATGTCCCTGGTGGATTCCACTTTAGTCGATGCAGTCGATCTGGTCCATGCCGGAACAGAAGATGATAAGACTGCAAAGAACTTTGCAAGGCTTCTGGGCTTTACTGACAATAAAAGGGATATCAGCATAACCAATCTAACAGTTCTTGATATCCCGGACC